>DAIAZB010000438.1 GCA_027443745.1 Thiomonas sp.
AGAAGTGCGGCCACGGATGGCCGCCCGTTTGATTCTGCGATCAGGATGATCGCCGTGTTACTCGAAGTGCGGCCACGGATGGCTGCCCGTTTGACTCTGCGATCAGGACGATCGCCGTGTTGCCCGAAGTGCGGCCACGAAGCGCCGCCCGCTTGACACCGTGATCCAGACGATCGCCACGGAACTCCCGGTGCGGCAGTGGCGGCCGCCGCCTCGATTCCGCGATCGGGATGATCGCCACGAGGCTCCGGGTGCGGTCGCGGATCACCACCGTCCTGACCTTGCGACCAGGAATGATCGCCATGGTTCGATTGCCGGCCGTGCCGCCCGCTCGACTCGCGCGATCCACGGTGGCCGCCGAAATCACGCCGCAGCTTAGCATTGCGTCGCTGCGCTGCCGCATTGCACGGGAACGTGCGTTCAGGATGCGCGGGCGCTGCCGACGCGGCGTGCTTCCAGCACGTTCGGCAGGGCCAGCAGCCGGCCGAGCAGGGTGGACAGCTGCTCGAAGTCGCGCACACGCAGGGCGAAGCGCATTTCCACCTCGCCGCTCCTGGCGATGGCGCGGCTGGAGGAGGCGAGGATCGGCGTGCCGGCATTGCTGATCACGCCGGCGACGTCCTTCTGCAGGCCCTTGCGGTCGTAACCGTGCAGTTCGATGTCCACTTCGTAGGCTTGCGCGTTGGCTTTGCCCCAGTCCACCTCGATCACGCGGTCGGGGTCGCGCCGGGCCAGCCGCGCGAGGCTGGCGCAATCGGCGCGGTGCACCGACACGCCGCGGCCGCGCGTGATGAATCCGCGCACCGCGTCGCCCGGCAGCGGCTGGCAGCAGCGCGCGAGCGTGGTGAGCAGGTTGCCGATGCCCTCGATGCTGAGCGCGCCGGGATCGCGTGCCGGTGGTGGCCGCGCGGGCGCCACCGGCAGTACCGGTTCGGCCTCGACCGGCTGGGCGATCTCCTGCAGCGCACGTGCCACCTGACCGGTGCTGACCTCGTTGAGCGCCAGCGCCACCAGCAGCTCGTCCTGGGTCTTGAAATGGAAGTGCGCGGGAAGCTTGGCCAGGTCCACCTCGGGCAGCGCGAGGCGCTTCAGCTCGCGCTCGAACATCGCGCGACCCACAGCGAGGTTGGCGTCGTGCGCCAGTCGGCGGAACCACGCGCGCACCTTGTCGCGCGCCCGCGAGCTGTTGAGGTAGCCGTGATGCGGCGATAGCCAGTCGCGGCTGGGCTCGGCTTGCTTGGCGGTGAGGATCTCCACGCGGTCGCCGCTCTGCGGCTGGAAGGTGAGCGGCACGATGCGGCCGTTGACCTTGGCGCCGCGGCAACGGTGGCCGACTTCGGTATGCACGTGGTAGGCAAAGTCGAGCACGGTGCCGCCGTGCGGCAGGTCCACCACCTCGCCGCGCGGGGTGAGCAGGTAGACGCGGTCCTCCATCAGCTCGGTGCGCAGGTCGGCGGCGAGCGTGCCTTCGTCCTCGCTGCGCGTTTCCAACAGCTTGCGCATCCAGGCGATCTTGGCCTCGAACTCGGCGTCGGCGCCGCCGCCTTCCTTGTAGCGCCAGTGCGCGGCCACTCCCAGCTCGTTGGCGCGGTGCATGTCGTGGGTGCGGATTTGCACTTCCAGCGTGCGGTCGCGCGGGCCGACCACCGCGGTGTGCAGCGAGCGGTAGCCGTTGCCCTTGGGGCGCGCGAGGTAGTCGTCGAACTCACGCGGCAGGTGCGGCCACAGCGTGTGCACCACGCCCAGCGCGGCGTAGCAGTCGGCCACCGTGTCCACCAGCACGCGCACCGCGCGGATGTCGTACAGCTCCTCGAATTCGAGGCCCTTGCGCTGCATCTTCTTCCAGATG
>DAIAZB010000439.1 GCA_027443745.1 Thiomonas sp.
GGAGAAGGACTACATCACGGTCATCCCGAAAGTGTGGACCGGGCTTCCATCCCGGGGCGATCCCGAGCGGCCCAATCAAAGGATCAAGCTGTCCAAAGGCCAGATCCTCGGGCCGCCGCTCGATCTCGGGGTAGCGACGCCAGGGCTGCACAAGCGGTGATCAACGTAGTCTTGACCGAGCGCACCCGAAATGTGCTGCCAGAGCGGACACACAGGCAGGCATACCATGATCATCCGCATCGCAAGGGGAGTGCTTGCAGACATGGGTGAGGCGAACGTCGAGCCGGGCAGCACCGCCACAAGTCTCGAGCAGCTCACCCCGGACACCACGGCACGCGGCGTCCTGCCCGATGCCTGCATCAGCATGCCAGCGTGGAAGATCCGCTGAAAGCCCTTGAGCGGACGCTTGCGGAGGCGAAACGCGCGATGTTTTGTTCTGTCCGCATGAGCACGCAGGTCTTAGTATCCGTGCGCAGGCGCCATCACATTGGCCGCATGGAGGATGAAGTCTTTGGACAATGTCTTTTCCTTCCGCGACCGACTGATCGACGAATACAGTACGTTCTCGCGCAGCTTCGTGCGCATCGGCGCCGACGATATCCGGCACGCGGTCGAGCAGGGTTACGCCGATGGCCGCTATTGGCCCGAGCCGCTGATCCAGATCAATCCCAACTTCCAGCAACAGGGTACGGTGCAGCGACTGGCCCGCGACGGCGTGGTGCATCCATCTTGCGCGGAGGTCTTCCGGATTGGCAAGACCGAGGGCAATCCGCAGCCGCTGCGGCTCTTCACCCATCAATTGCAAGCACTGGCCAAGGGGCAGGCAGGCCAGAGCTTCGTGGTGACCACTGGGACGGGATCGGGCAAGTCGCTTGCGTTTTTCTTGCCCATCATCGACCGCATCCTGCGTGCCAAGGAATCTGATCGTACGCCGCGCACCCGCGCCATCGTCATCTATCCGATGAATGCGTTGGCCAACAGCCAGCTGGAAGAGCTGCAGAAGTTTCTGCACGGCTTCGCGCCTGGCGCGGCGCCCTTCAGCGTGGCGCGCTACACCGGGCAGGAGAGGCAGCCCGAGCGTGATGCCATCGCCGCCCATCCCCCCGACATTCTGTTGACCAACTTCATGATGCTGGAGCTGATCCTCACGCGCTTCGAGGAGACTGACCGACAGGTGCTCGAACAGTGTGAGGGGCTGGAATTTCTGGTGCTCGACGAACTGCACACCTATCGCGGGCGCCAGGGCGCCGATGTGGCGCTGCTAGTGCGGCGTCTGCGCGAACGCCTGCATGCCGAGCGTCTCGTGTGCATCGGCACCTCGGCCACCATGTCCAGCGCCGAGCACCATGACGATCGCAACCAGGCGGTCGCTGAAGTAGCCAGCCGCCTGTTCGGCGCAACGATTACCGCGCAGGATGTGATTGGCGAAACCCTGGAGCGCGTGACTGATCCGCAACTCGATTTGCGCGCCATCCAGCCGCAGCTCGCGCAGGCGGTGCAACGCGCGACACGCCAGTGGGCTGACTTCGCGGCATTTCAGCGCGATCCACTCGCCATCTGGGTCGAGCTGAATCTGGGTATCGCGCTGCACGACAACGAGCCACCGCGCCGCGCCCAGCCTATGACCTTGGGGGACGCCAGCCAAAAGCTCGCGGAGGATGCCGCCTGCGGCGTCGATGGCGCGCGCGAGGCCTTGCAACGGTTTCTGCTCGCCGCGCATGCGGTCAAGACACCGCAAGGCCGTGCGCCATTCGCCTTCAAGTTGCACCAGTTCATCAGTGGCCCGGGCAAGGTCATGGCGACGTTGGAGGCCCCCGGCGTACGCACGATCACCCTGGATGCACAGCGCTTTGCGCCCGGGCGGCAGGACGAGGGCGTGCAGCTCTACAGCGCGCATTTCTGCCGCGACTGCGGGCAGGAATACCACCCGGTGTGGCATGTCAGCAGCGGCGGCAACGAGTCCTTCGAGCCACGCGAAATCGACGACATCACCGCGGATGACGAAGACACACGTTACGGTTTCTTGTGTCCGCAGCGCGCAGGGCAGCAGTACGGCGGTGCATTGGAAGACCTGCCTGAGAGCTGGCTCGATCTCGTTCGCGCCGAGCCCAAGGTCAAGCCGAATTACAGGAAGGCCGTGCCCGTGTCCGTGCGCGTCGATGGGCCGGGACAGGCAGGACGGGGCGAGGCGTACTGGTACATCCCCGGCAAATTCCGTTTCTGCCTGAATTGTGGTCAGGAGCATGAGGCCCACGGCAAGGACCTCAACCGCCTTGCCAGCCTGTCCGGTGAAGGCCGTTCGTCGGCCACCACCGTACTGACGCTCAGCGCGCTGCGCCAACTGTTTGGCGAATCGGCGCCGGCTGCCGGCCAGCCCGATCCACGCAAGCTGCTGGGCTTCACCGACAACCGCCAGGACGCCGCGCTGCAGGCCGGCCACTTCAACGATTTCATTTTTCTGTTGACCTTGCGCTCTGGCCTGATGGGCGCCTTGCAAGCGAGCCAGGGGGTGCTGGACGAAGCGCAACTGGCAGATGCCGTGTTCAAGGCGTTGCGCTTTGATGCGAACGATGCC
>DAIAZB010000440.1 GCA_027443745.1 Thiomonas sp.
TTTGTGTCGCCCATCTGGCCAACCCGGCTCATGCACACCCACTCTGCCGAGGCCCATGCCTCTTTGATTAAACGCACATCCAGATTTGGGTTACAGCCTTTGAATGCTAAGGGAAAATGCGGATTTTGGCAAGTTTGGAGGACTTATGGCAGTCTCGGGGGCAGTAGCCTAGGGTCGGGATTCGCCCAGAGCGCGCCTGAGCGCGTTCAAGAACTTGTCACACCGGCTGCTTGGATCAGTTGCCGGGTGTAGGGCTGCTGCGGGTGGTGCAACAAGGCCAGGGCCTCGCCCGTTTCGAGAATTTTGCCCTCGCGCATGACCGCAATGCGATGGGCCATGGCGCCGATCACAGCCATATCGTGCGTGATGAACAGATATGCCAGGCCCTGCTCGCGCTGCAGTCGGATGAGCAGATGCAGGATTTGCTGTTGCACGGAAATATCCAGTGCGCTGGTCGGCTCGTCCAGCACTAAAACGCTGGGGTGCAGAACCAGCGCCCGCGCCAGGGCAATGCGCTGCCGCTGCCCGCCGGAGAACTCGTGCGGAAAGCGGGGCAGGATGCTCGCATCCAGGCCCATGTCGCGGAGTGTGTCCACCACGCGCACGCGACAGGCTGCCTGATCGAGCGCAGGCTCATGGATGTTGAGGCCCTCGGCCACGATCTGCTCGACATTACGCCGCGGCGACAAAGAAGAAAAGGGATCCTGGAACACCACCTGAATCCTGCGCCGAGCGGCACGCCAACCATGGCTGTCCAGACCGGCAAGTTCCACCCCGTCGAGGCTGACACACCCTTCCCCCATGGGCTGCAGGCCAAGCAGGGCCATGGCGAGGCTGGTCTTGCCGCAGCCCGATTCGCCCACGAGCCCGAGGGTTTCGCCGGCGCGAAGCTCAAGCGACACCTGATCCACCACCTTGTGCAGGCGCCGTCGCAGCCACGAGCCGCGCTGGGCATAAGCCACACTGACCCGCTCGGCGTGCAAAACAATCGGCGCCTGCGGCGACAGCGGTTCAACGTCGCGTTGCGGCAAGCTGCCCAGCAAGGCCTGGGTGTAGGGATGTTGCGCGTGCGCGAAGACTTCGGCGGTGGCACCCTGCTCCACCAGGTGTCCCTGCTGCATGACGGCAACACGCTGGGCGAAGCCGCGAACCAAGTGCAGATCGTGGCTGATGAGCATGACGGCCAGCCCCTCTTCGCGTTGCAACTCGTCCAGCAGCGCCAGGATTTGCGCCCTCACACTCATGTCCAGTGCCGTGGTGGGCTCGTCCGCCAGCAACAGCCGGGGCTTGCACGCCAGCGCCATGGCAATCATGGCACGCTGGCGCTGGCCACCGGAAAGCTGGTGGGGATAGCTCTGCACACGGCGCGCCGAGTCCGCGATGCCCATGCGCTCGAGCAAGACCACGGCGCGAGCCCACGCGGCCTTGCGCGACAAGGCCTCGTGCAGTTCGAGGGACTCGGCGATTTGCTGACCGACGGGTTGAAGCGGGTTGAGCGCGCTCATCGGCTCCTGAAAAATCATCGCGATGTCACGGCCGCGAACGCCACGCAGACGGCGCTCCGGCATGCTGGCCAGGTCCTGCCCCTGGAACAGCACCCGCCCCCTGACGGTTGCGCCCTGCAGCAAGCGCAGGATGGCAAGTGCGGTGACGGTCTTGCCCGAGCCGGACTCCCCGACCAGGGCAAATTTTTCACCGGCGCGCAGCTCCAGGTTCAAGTCGTGGACCACCCGCTGCGGGCCGAAGTCCACGTTCAGCGCCTCGATGCGCAGCAAGGCCGCATCGGTTTGCGACGACGCTTCACGCGTCGCGCGGGGAATGGCGCTCATGAACGCGACCTCATCGCAACTCCCGGCGCGGATCCAGCGCCGTGCGCAGCGCCTCGCCGATGAAGGTGAGGAGCAAGAGCGTCAACACCAGGGTGATGAACACGGAGATCGACAACCACCAGGCGTCCAGATTGCCTTTGGCCTGCGCCAGCATTTCACCCAGGCTGGGGGTAGGAGGGGGAACGCCGAGTCCGAGAAAATCCAGGCTCGTCAGCGCCAGGATGGCGCCGCTCATGCGAAAAGGCAGGAATGTCAGGACCGGCGTGAGGCTGTTGGGCAGGATGTGGCGCGTGACGATCTGCCAATGGTTCGCGCCCAATGCCCGCGCGGCGCGCACGTAGTCCATCTGGCGGTTGCGCAGAAACTCGGCACGCACATAGTCGGACAAGCCCAGCCAGCCGAACAGCGAAAGCAGCACCAGCAGGAGCAGGAAGCTGGGAGCGAAGATGGAGGCGAAGATGATGAGCAGGTACAACTCCGGCATCGCCCACCAGACCTCGGTCACGCGTTGCAAGGTGAGGTCCACGCGCCCGGCGAAATAGCCCTGGATGGCACCCATCACGACCCCCAGCAGGGTTCCGCTCAGCGTGAGCGCCAGCGCGAACAGCACCGAGACGCGAAAGCCATAGACCAGGCGCGAGAGCACGTCACGCCCACCATCGTCAGTCCCCAGCCAGTTCTGCGCCGAAGGGGGCGCCGGGTTGGGCTGGATGGCGTAGTAATTGATGGTGTCGTAGCGATACGGCACGGGTGGAAAGAGAGCGAAGTTGCCATCCTCACTGAGGTGCTTGCGGATCAGCGGGTCGAGGTAATCCGTGGGAGTGTGAAAATCGCCGCCGAAAGTTGTCTCGGGGTAGCTGTGCAACAGCGGCATGTACCAATGCCCTTCATACCGCACCAGCAGAGGCTTGTCGTTGCAGAGCACGGGGGCCAGCAGACTCAAGCCGAACAGGACACCAAAAATCCACAGGCTCGCATAACCCAGATGTTGGGATTTGAAGCGCGTCCAGGCGAGTCGTGCCGGCGAGCGAGCCAGAACTGGTGCGTCGTTGCGCAAGGCCAAGGCGGCGGGCACAGTACTCATTGAAGGCTTTCGAATTGCACCCGTGGATCGACCCACACATAACAAAGGTCCGACACGAGTTTGGTCACCAGACCAATGAGCGTGAACAGGTAAAGCGTGCCCATGACCACGGGGTAGTCACGCCGCATCACCGATTCGTAGGACAACAGACCAAGTCCGGGAAGGGAAAATAGTGTCTCGATCAGCAATGAACTGGCGAAGAACGCGCCGATGAATGCAGCCGGAAAACCCGTCACCAGCGGGATGAGGGCGTTGCGCAGAACATGGCGCCACAGCACGCGGCGTTCGCTGGCGCCCTTGGCACGCGCGGTCAGAACGTATTGCTTGCGGATTTCCTCCAGAAAGGCGTTCTTGGTGAGCATGGTGATAACGGCGAAGCTTCCCGCCACCATGGCCACAACCGGCAGGGTAATGTGCCAGAAGTAGTCCGTGATCTTGTGCCAAGGCGTGAAACTGGACCAACCGTCGGACGTCAGGCCGCGCAGCGGAAACCATTGCCAGAAGCTGCCTCCGGCGAACAAGACCAGCAACACCACGCCCAGGACAAAGCCGGGGATGGCGTAACCCACCAGGACGGCCACACTGGAGGCAAGATCGAAGCGGCTGCCATGTCGCACCGCCTTGGCGATGCCCAGTGGGATGGAGATCAGGTAGGTCAGCAGGAAGGTCCAGAGGCCGAGGCTGATGGACACCGGCATGCGTTCCTTGATGAGTTGCCAGACGCTCTCGTGATAGAAGTAACTGCGTCCCAGATCGAAGCGCAGGAACTGGCCCATCATGCGCACAAAGCGCTCCGCTGGCGGCTTGTCGAAGCCGTAGAGTTTTTTGATCTCGGCCAGTTGCTTGGGGTTGATGCCTTGTTGTCCCCTGTAGGCCAGACCTCCCGCGGCCTCGCCGGTTTGTGCCTTGCCGCGCAGTTGCGCCACCATCTGCTCGACCGGACCGCCCGGCACGAACTGAATGACCGCAAAGGTCAGCAAGAGCACACCGAACAGGGTTGGAACCATCAACAACAGGCGCTTGGCAACATACCAGCCGAGATTCATGCTTGTTTCTCCGCAGCGGGCTTTGCCCCTGGCCGCGACCACCAGCAAGCCATGGACCAGGCCTCGGGCTCGTAGTACAGCGGCAAGGTGCTCGGCATGCCGAATAAGCCGGAGCGATAGGCCACGCGGTGGCTCGCTGCATACCACTGCGGCACCGAGTACCAGCCACACACCAGAACCCGGTCCAGCGCCTTGCAGGCCGCCACCAACTGCGCCCAGGTGCGGGCCTGCACGACGTAGCTGATGAGCGCGTCCACCACTGGACTGCGAATCCCCCAGACGTTGTCGGACCCCTCGATGGCTGCAGAGGCCGAGCCGAAGCGATCACGCAATTCATTGCCGGGACTGGGGCTGCCGAGATAACGCACCGTGGTCATGTCGTAGTCGAAACCATCCATGCGCCGCTGGTACAGGGCGTAGTCGACCTGACGGTACTCCAAGCGAATGCCCAGCCTGGCAAGCGCTTGACCGTAAGGAGTGATCACCCGTGCCATCGAGCCCTGGCTGTCGAGATACTCGAACGTGAAGACCTCGCCACGCATGTTGCGCAAGGCCCCGTCGCTGTAGTGCCAGCCGGCTTCGCGCAACAAGCCGCGCGCTGCCAGCAGATTGGCGCGCAGACCGCCCGGAGGATCCGTGCTCGGCAAAGTGGGCAGGACACCGAAAACCTCGGGTGCCAGCTGCGGGCGCAACGGCTCGAGCAGGGCCAGTTCGTCTTGCCCGGGGGCATGCCTGGCCTCGAATGGGCTGTTGGCGAAATAGCCATGGATACGTTTGTACTGGCCGTAAAAAAACATCCGGTTGAGCCACTGGAAATCGAGTGCCAAAGCGAGCGCATGACGCACGCGAATGTCCTTGAACAGCGGACGGCGCAGGTTCAGCACCATGCCCTGGAAACCCGCCGGATTGTGGTTGGGAAGTTCGCGCTTGACGAGTTCGCCGCTGGCGAATGCCGGCCCGGTGTATTGCCGCACCCAGTTCTTGGCGATGAACTCCTGGATCAGGTCGAAGTCCCCGGCCTTGAAGGCCTCTAGGCGCGCGGTTTCGTCACGGTAAAGCTTGAAGCCGATGTGCGCGAAGTTGTACTGACCACGACGCACCGGCAAGCTCCAGCCCCAGTAGTTCGTGCGCCTGGCGTAGACGATGTCCCGGTTCTGGGACATGCGCTCGATGCTGTAGGGGCCGGAGGCGATGGGTGGCTCGTTCACCACCTCGTCGAAGTGCTTGCCGGCACCCCATTGGCGCGAGAACACGGGCAGGCCGGCGACGATCAAGGGCAGTTCATGGTTGGGCCGCTTGAAGTCGAATCGCACATGCCGTATGTCTTCCACCACAACCCGCGCCACATCGGCAAACTGCACTTTGATGCTGGGTGCTGCGTAGGGGCCGACGAGCGTTTCGAAGCTGTGGCGCACATCGTCCGCAGTCACGGGGTCACCATTCACGAAACGCGCCGCCGTGTTCAAGCGAAAGCGCACAGAACGGCGATCCGCGGCCAGTTCCACGTCTTCGGCCAGCAAACCATAGACGCTGTTGGGTTCGTCCCAACTCGCCGTCATCAGCGATTCAAACACCAGGGTGTTGATCCCGGGTGGCGTCGTACCGCGCAGGGTGAATGGATTGAGCTTGTCAAAGCTGCCAGCGCGCGATGGCGGAGTCAGCCAGAGGGTTCCCCCAAGGGGCGCATTCGGGTTCACATAGTCGAAATGGGTAAATCCCGGGGGGTATTTGGGTTTGTCATACAAGGCCAGGGCTGCGGCGACTGGCGTTGCAGCATTGGCATCCACTGCCCAGGGCGCAAGCGCAAGGGCTTGCAAGAGCGTGCGCCGGTTGAGGCTGAGAGCGTGGGCCATGCGAGAATTCTGCCGCATCGGCAGATCGCAGCACGGATCGAAGACTTTCACGCGCATTCGAGCGCCGATCCGAGCGTGCTTGCGCACCCCGCAGCGACTTCCTTCCTCGACACGCATCCACAGGACATCTCATGGGCTTTCTCGCTGGCAAACGCATCCTGATCACGGGCTTGCTCTCCAACCGTTCCATCGCTTACGGCATTGCGCAAGCGTGCCACCGCGAGGGCGCCGAACTCGCTTTCACCTATGTCGGGGAACGCTTCCAGGATCGCACCAAGGGTTTCGCTGCGGAGTTCGGGAGCCAGCTCATCTTCCCCTGCGACGTGGCCGACGATGCCCAGATCGACGCCCTCTTCCACGACCTTGGCGCGCAATGGCCACAACTCGACGGCCTGGTTCATTCCATCGGCTTCGCGCCGCGCGAAGCCATTGCCGGTGACTTCATCGACGGCCTGACCCGCGAAGGCTTTCGCGTCGCGCACGACATCTCCGCCTACTCTTTTCCGGCGCTGGCAAAAGCTGCGCTCCCCTTGCTCCAAGCCAGCGCAGCCAACGGCAACTCACCTTCGCTCATCACCATGACCTACCTCGGCGCCGAGCGTGTCGTCCCCAACTACAACACCATGGGCGTGGCCAAGGCCGCGCTCGAAGCCACCGTGCGTTACATGGCGGAATCGCTCGGCCCGCGCGGCATGCGCGTGAATGGTGTGAGCGCCGGTCCGATCAAGACGCTTGCGGCCTCGGGCATCGCCGATTTTGGCAAGATGCTCAAGTTCAACGAAACCAGCACCCCCTTGCGGCGCAACGTCACCATCGAACAGGTTGGCAACGCAAGCGCCTTCTTGTTGTCGGATCTGGCCAGCGGTGTCACCGCCGAAATCTTGCATGTCGACGCCGGCATGCATGCAGTCGTTGGAGGCTTGGCGGCCCAGATTTGAGGCGTGCGTTTTCGGTTGACAGTGCGCTTTTTTGCGGTATCATTTTCGGCTTCGCGGGAATAGCTCAGTTGGTAGAGCGCAACCTTGCCAAGGTTGAGGTCGCGAGTTCGAGCCTCGTTTCCCGCTCCAAATATTGAACGCGCTTGATGTTGTTCCGAACAAGGGAAGCCCCGCACTTCCCTTTTTTTTCGGCGAGAATTTGGATCAGCGCGCAGCACCAGCAAGGCGCCGGGGACAGCAACGCAGATGCTTGAGCATGCATGTCTCACGGCCAGTGCGTTGACTCCAACAGTACGTGAAGCAGCCTACCCTTGGCGGGGTGGCAGAGTGGTTATGCAGCGGCCTGCAAAGCCGTCTATGCCGGTTCGATTCCGACCCCCGCCTCCAGCATTCATGCAGCAGCTCTTGCTAGCCTTACGTCGATACGACATGCC
>DAIAZB010000441.1 GCA_027443745.1 Thiomonas sp.
TCGTGGTCACCGGTTCGCGCATCCGCCGCGTGGACATCGAGACCTCGAACCCGGTCATCGCGATCGGTCGCGAGGCCATCCAGAACGCTGGCGGCCTGACCATCGGCAGCGTGGTGCAGGCTATTCCATCCAATACCGGCAGCTTCGCCAACCCGCAGACCAACAATGGTGGCGGCACTGGCGCCTCAGGAGTCAACCTGCGCGGTCTGGGCTCCAACCGCACGCTGATTCTGGTCAATGGCAACCGCATCATCAATGGGGATCTGAATTCGATCCCGAAAGACATGGTCGAGCGCGTCGAAGTGCTGAGTGATGGCGCATCGGCCATCTACGGCTCCGACGCCATCGGCGGCGTGGTCAACATCATCACCCGCAAGAACTACCAAGGTGCCGAGTTCAGCACTGACTACGGCATCTCCGATCATGGCGATGGCGCCCGCCGCGGCTTTAGCTTCACCTTCGGCCAGTCTGGCGAGAAGGGCAGCATCATGGGCGGCATCGAGTACAACAAGCAGGACCAGATCCTGGCCGGCAACCGTAGCTTCTCCAAGAACGCGGTATCGCTGACCGGATCGCCGAGCACGCCGCCCTACTCGTACATCGGCGGCTCGTCGTTCCCACCCCAGGAAAACATCCAACTGCCGCCTAACCTGCAATCGACCTTCGGTTGCAAACATGTTTCTTTGAATCCGGGGGGCAATCCCCAGGTTGCTAGCACTGCCAATTACCACTGCTTTGGTAATAGCGACAAGTACAACTACGCGCCCATCAACTTGATCATGACCCCGCAGGAACGCACTTACGCATGGGTCAACGGCGATTACCATCTGTCAGACAATGTCGATGCGTACTTGCAGTTCTATCACACTAAGGCAACGTCTGGCTTCCAATTGGCTCCTGCACTGGTGGGAGCTGATTCGATCGGTGGCAACGCCACGATTTCCGCCCAGAGTTATTACAATCCATTTGGCGTTGCTTACACGCCATTCGGTGGCTATGACTTCCGTGCCCGCTTGACTTCCGCCGGTCCGCGCGCAGCGCAATTTGGCACTACTACGGATCAGCTGTTTACCGGACTTAAGGGCAGCCTGGATTTCCTCGGCCATAATTGGGATTGGAATGCTGGTCTAGGCTATGGTCACTTCAGTCAAATCACCATCACTCAAGGACTGCCCAATATCGCCGAGTTAAGTCAGGCAATGGGGCCATCTGGTTTAGATGCAGCCGGCAACGTAGTCTGCGGTGTGCCGGGTAGTAACGGCATCGTGCCTACAGCAAATATCATTCAGGGTTGCACACCGATCAACGGCTTTGATCTCAATAACCCTAAGTATCTGTCCGTCATCAAATCGGTTGCCGCCAACGCCATCAGTGACACCTACAGTCAGGAGCGCTACGAGCACGTCGATGCCAACGGCGCGCTCTTCAATCTTCCCGCTGGCGAAGCCCGCCTGGCTGTAGGCGCGGTGTATCGCCAAGAATATACGCGCACCATCGTCGATCCGGTTCTGCTGATCAATCCATCGACCGGTAGTTGCACCTTGGGCAGCCAGTGCTCATCCAACTTGCAGGGCGGCTACAACGTCAAAGAAGCCTACGGTGAGTTGTTCGTGCCCATCCTCAAGGATGCGCCGTTCGCCAAGTCGCTGAATGTGGATATCGGCGATCGTTATTCGAAGTACAGCACGTTCGGCAACACCAACAACACCAAGCTGGCGGTCGAGTGGCGCCCCATCAACGATCTGCTGTTGCGCGCCACGGTGACCACGGTATTCCGTGCGCCGACGATCAGTAACGTTTACGGATCACCGATCAGCAGCGCCCCCTCGCTCAGCAGTGATCCCTGCAATGGTTACACGGGTAATCCGGTAAACCCTGCGTGCGTGAATGTGCCCACGAATGGCACATTTGTTGATAACAACGTTGCCTTGCATCAACAGATTAGCGCCCTCAGCTCTGGTTCCAAATACGCTAACTTCCCGCTGGGCCCGGAGAAAGGTAAGTCATTCGACTATGGCTTCGTGTATGACCCAAGCTGGCTGCCTGGCTTCTCGACCTCGGTCGATTTTTGGCGCGTCTATCTCAACAACACGATCACTCAGATTGGCGCGCAGACCATTCTCGATCAATGTTCAGCGGGCCAGACTATCTTCTGCCCACTCATCACGCGCTATGCCTCAGGTCCAAACCAAGGGCAAATTCAGCAGATCCTGCAGCCTACAGTCAATCTAGGTCGCACGGATGCTGGCGGCGTGGATTTCGGCTTCCGCTATCGCTTACCGCAGTTTAACGTGATGGGTGTGAACCCCGGCCACTTCGCGGTCAGCTTTAACAGCACTTACTTGTCGCAATTTAATGTACAGACCGCGCCAGGAACCCCAGCAAATGCCGTGTACCACTTTGCCGGGCATTTCATAAACTTCAACTCTGCGGCCGTAGGTGCGTGCCCGAATACAGTGGGGGGCATTTGTATGTTCCCGCGCTGGCGTGCGCAAGCCCAGTTTGACTGGAATCGCGGTCCGTGGGATGCATCATGGCGCATGCGCTACATCGGCAAATTCCGCCTCGGCAACCCTAATCTGTCTGAAGGAACCAGCGCGATTTCTGGTCTACCGGGCTATGTGATTCCTTACGGCTCGACCACCTACAGTGATTTGTCTGTGGGCTACGAAATCGCGCCGATCAACACCAAGTTCCAAATCGGTATCAACAACGTGTTCAACAAGCAGCCTCCGTTCCTGTATGCAAACAACACGTTGAATGCCAATACCGACCCGGCCGACTTCGACCTGATCGGGCGTTACTACTGGGGCCGCGTGACCGTTAAGTTCTAAACGGTCATCAGGCTGCACAATCGAGCCGCGCGGCATGTCCGCGCGGCTCTTTTTTTCGGGAGTGCCATGCGCGACATCGTGTATGCCTTGCAGACCGGTGATCCGGTCCGTGCCGAGGTTGAATGCCGGGAGCGGCTGCATGCGCAGCCGGATGACGAGAACCTGTTGGTATTGCTGGCGCTGAGCCTCCACCACCAGGGCCGCAATGACGAAGCGGTGGCTGTGCATCAGCAACTGACGCAGCTGTTTCCGGATGCCGCCCTGCATTGGGCCAATCTTGCCGTGGCACTGCGGCGGAGCGGACGTGAGCCCGAGGCCATCAGCGCCTGTGAGCAGGGCTTGCGGGTCGTACCCGACGATCCCGAGCTGTTGGCCAGTCTCGGCGGGATGCGCCTACGTCAGCGCGAATACGAAACCGCACGCGACCTGTTGCTGCGCGCGCACGCCTTGAAACGGGATGATGCGGTGATCGCCATCCAAGCCGCGCAGGCGGCCATCGCCTGCCGCGATTACTTTGCCGAGGACCTGATCCAGGGCTGGCGCCGCTGGCTGCCGTTGGCGGATGGCGCACAGTTCGATCTCGCCTTTGCACTGATGACCATTGGTGATGCGCCGGCGGCGCAGCAATTGCTCGAGGATCTGGTGGCGCGCGCGCCAAACAACCTCCGTGCGTTGACGCTGCTGGCTAGCGTGTACGAGCGCAGCAATCGGCTGGACGATGCCCGCGCGCTGATCGCCCGCATCAAGGAGCAGGCTGGCGAGCTGGATGCGGCGGTCGCGCACGATATCAGTCACTGCGAGGCGCGCCTGATCGAGCGGTCCGGAGACTTTGCCGCTGCGCGCAGCATGTTGGAAACACGCGGATCACGTGGCCCCGAGGATTCCGACCACTACTTCGCACTCGCGCAGGTTTGCGACAAACTTGATGACCGAGCCGCGGCTCTGCAGGCATTGCACGCCGCCCACGCCTTGCAGATCGAGGATATGCGCCGCGCGGCGCCCAAGCGCTTTGCTTCGGACGCACCGGTGTTCCCTGCTGCCAATTACTGGTTCAGCGTGGAAGATTACGCAGCATGGCCGAAATTGCATGCTCCGAAAGCTGCGGAATCCCCGGTGTTTATCATCGGCTTCCCCCGCTCTGGCACCACGCTGCTGGAACAGATGCTGGATGCTCATCCGCTGCTGCAATCCATGGACGAGCGACCCTTTTTCAACGTGCTGGGCGACAGGCTTTCCGAGGCCGGCCTGCGCGTGCCACGTGAACTATACCGGCTGCAACAAAGCGATTGCGATCAGTTGCGCGCCGGCTACTGGGATCTGGTGCGCGGCAAAATCGCACGCAGGGCCGGTACACAGCTGGTCGACAAGAATCCGTTGAACATGCTGTGGCTGCCGCTGATCCACCGGTTGTTCCCTGAAGCGCGTTTCATTCTGGCATTGCGGCATCCATGCGATGTGCTGCTGAGCAATTATTTCCAGAATTTCCGCTCGGTGGTACTGGGAGCCATATGTGCCGATCTCGAGACACTGGCGCGCGGTTACGTGACGGCTATGGAGTACTGGTTACATCACGTCGAGCTGTTCAAGCCGCAGGTGTTCGTGTCCCGCTATGAAACGCTGGTGGCGGACCCTGCGCAGCAGGCACAGCGTCTAGCCGAGTTTCTTGGACTTGCCGATGCGCAACCGCTACTGATGTCGGACGCGCGTGCGCGCGAGAAGGGCTACATCGCGACACCCAGTTACACCGAGGTGATAGAGCCGATCACGCCGCGTCGTGTCAATCGTTGGCATCGCTATCGTGAGGCTTTGCGGCCGGCGCTGCCGATCCTGGGACCCATGCTGCGGCATTGGGGCTACGACACCGATTAGTTTTAAAGCCAATGGTCCGCCGACTATTCGGCAAACCGTTCGAGTTCGTGGATGCTACCCAGATAGGAGCGCCAGCGTTTCAGGGCGCTCGTGTAGATCGGCTGGCGTGCTTGCCACAGGCTGGCTGTCGCGATGCTGCCGGGGGGCTTTGGCACGGCGGTGCGGTACTTGAGGTCGATGCCAATCCACGCCGCCAGATCAGCCAAGCGCTGGTCGGGTGCGGCAATCAGGTCCTCGTAACGTATCCTGTGGATGGCATGCGGAAAATGGCACTGCCAATGCGCCATGAGCATCGCGCAGCCCTCGATGAACGCCGCGATATCGTCAAAGTCGAAGGCATAACCATGCTGGGCGTCGGCTAAATCCTGCATCCACAACGACAGTGCGGTATCGCGCGGAGAGCGCTGGCAATACACGATCTTTGCCTGCGGCCAGAGATGCAAGATGAGGTCGACGAACAGCAAATTGAGCGGCTGCTTGTCCAGGTAGTAACGTGTCGGAGCATCGTCCTGCAGCAGGTGCATCTGATAAATACTGGCCAGTTCGCGTAAACGCGATGCGTCCTGGTCCAAAGGCTCGCCCAATTGCCGGGCGAGGTGTTGCAGCCAGGGCAATTCGCCTCGACTGCGCATGTCCGCGTGTTGAGCCAGGCGTGCCGCGATCAGGCTGCTGCCGCTGCGCGGCACACCGACGATAAATACAGGAATCCAATTTGCTGTCGGTGTAGGTGCCGGCTCCTTGCCTAGCGGCGTGGCACGCAGGCGTGTTTGCACCAGGCGCAGCCAATCATTACGGCTCCACACGCGCAGTCCGGCGCAAATCGCGTTAGCCTGACGAAAAGCCATGGCTGCGCTTTCTATTTCGCCAACATCGTCATGAGCTTTACCCATCGCAAAAAGCAATGACGCGCGTGCACGCGCTGGCAGGCTGATGCGCGCCAGCGCATCGCGGAACAGCGCGAAATCCGGATGCTGGTTGTCCACGTAGCGCTGTGCACGGGCAAGCCCATCGGCAGCGAACCACTCAAATGCGCGCGAATCGAGCGCGATTGCATGGCCAAAACGCTGGCGTGCACGCTCGAACTCGCCGAGTTGGTTGGAGAGACTGCCGGCATGCGTGTAAACACGTGCATCGTTGGTGCCGTTGGCGATAGCGGTCTCGCAAAGCTCGGCGGCTAGAGCCTTGCGATCGGCGCCGTCGAGCAATTCGATCGACTGCAGCAACACATCCACAGATTGCGGGGCCGTCCGGAACAACGTTGCGATGGCCTGCGCAGCCGCGTCGCAGCGCCCGTAATGAACCAGCAGACGCGCCAAAGGCAGAGCAGTAGCGGCATTGCCAGGATCATCATTCACCAGTTGCTCGAATAGTCGTAAGGCAGCAGCATGATCGCCACGCTCGAAGTACAGCCACGCCTGCAACTGGCGCAGCCGGGCCTCAGAGTCGAACCTGGCCAATGCGGCGTGCAAAAGGCACTGCGCAAGCTCAAACGCGCGTTGCTTGCGCAAGTGTTGAATGCACAGCGTCCACTCGGCTACGTTTGCTGAAGCGAGCTGCGAGCAGAGATCTTTGCAAGCGAGGTGGGTTGGCTGCGCGGTTATGTGTTGCAGCGCTGTCCGCCACGAAGCCGCGGCCTTGTTGCCGATGCCGGCGGGCGGGTCAGTACGTGTCATGCGGGCGGTGTGAATTGGTAATGACACAATCCACACAGATCACGGCGGATGCATGTGCGAAGAGGAATGCAGCACGATGACGGAGATTAGAACACGCGTGGCGATGTTCGCGGATGCGGCGATGCGTGGACAGCAGGCCAACCCATTGCTCGATCTGGCCGCAAGTCTTGCGCATCAGCCGATCGAAGACTGGGTCGGATCGTCTGTCGAACTGGTCGAGCGAGGTTGGCCGATAGCCGCCATTGCCCTTCTGGCGGAGGCAGAGCAGAAGTTCGGCGCCGGTGCTTTGTTGGATTTTCATCGGGCACTAGCCTATCGCCAGGCCGGGGACTGGGACAGATCGGACGCTTGCGCACGTGCGGCAATCGCGTGCCAACCGCACTGGCCAGAGCCCGTGTGGTTCCTTGCCGATGGTTTGCGCGAGCGTGGGCGAACTCATGCTGCAGCAAGCTTGCTGCGCGATTTCGCTGCACAGGCGCCGGTTTTGACCGATGCGGAAGCCGTGTGCGCCTGCCTGCAATTCATCAGCGAGTGTGGCGAATGGGATGCGGTGTATGCGTTAGGCCAAGTGGCGCTACGGGGTTTGCCAGGATCGATCCGATTGCGTGAGCTGCTGGCCAAATCCGCTTTGCTGCTTGGCCGCTTCGAGGAGGCTCGTGGCAGTTACCGTGAGCTCGTTGCCGATGCGCCCGAGCCGGCCAGAAGTGTGGCGGCGCTGGGTCTTGCATTGAGCGCGCGTTTCGCCGATCCAGATGACGGTGATATCGCACTGATCGATGCGCTGTTGCTGAAACCCGGTCCGGAGCATGCGCACGCCAACATCCATTTCGCGCGCGCCAAGATCAGCGACGACCTGAAAGAGTATGCCCGTGCCGCCGCGCATTTGCGCAGCGCCAATGCCATCGCGTGCCGAATCCAGCCTTGGGACCGCAAGCAATGGGGCAGGAACTATGCTCGCGCATTGCAGGCGAGATTACCGCGCAACCGCATCGCAATGAACGAGCGGCGGCCAGTGTTTGTGATTGGGCTACCGCGCAGCGGCACCACACTACTGGCCGAACGGATGGCGCGGCATGCGGGCATCGTCACGCGCGGCGAGCTGAACTTC
>DAIAZB010000442.1 GCA_027443745.1 Thiomonas sp.
ACAGCTATCACTGGACGCAGCGCGAGAACGGCAAGGACGTCAGGAAGTCCGCGCAATTCACCGCGTTCTCGTGGGAGAAGACCGACCGCGCCGAAGCCCTGCGCGAGGCCGCCGGCCTGGGCCGCAAGCTCGCCGCCAAGGCCGCGCGCGGCAAGCGCTGAGCCGCGTCCGCAAGCAGCAGCACCAACGGGCCGCCTACGCGGCCCGTTGTTTTCGCGGTATCAGTGGAGTGCGGCGCGCGATTCCAGCAGTTCCTGCAACCGCTGGCGCTGATCGAGCGGCGCCAGCCCGAACGCCTCGCGCACACGGTCGGCGGGAAATCCGACGTTCTTTGGCCTCAGAATAACTGTCCGCGCCAGTCCGCGCGTCAGCGCCGCTGCCGAGTGTGCATCGCCATAGCGCAGCGCGGCCTCCACCTCGACTGCGTACTGGTTGAGCGTGCCCAGCACCGACTTGTTCGTGCTGGCTGCGACCTGGAGCGGACGCATGGATTCCACTTCCCCGGCCGCGACGTCGGCCGGCACGCCGAGCTCCAGCAGCGCATGCCACAGAGCGTGCGCGAACCGCTCAGGTACCGACGCGTACGGCGCTGCGTCGATCACCACCCCGTATCGCATCGGCTCACTGACCGCGATCACCAGCGCGATACGCGAGACCCGGATCAGATTGGCTGTCCATTCGCCCAGCCGGTTGCGCGGCGGATGCGGCGCCACGTCGGGCATTGCTCTCATCGCCTTCAGCAGCCTGGCGGTGCAGCGCAATGCCGTCATGACCGCGCGACCGCGTGCATGCCGAGCGCATCGCGTAGCTGCCCCTGCACCGGCTTGCCTGCCGTGACCGCATCGCTCGCCATCAGAAACAGGCAGCGCCCACCGCTGACGTCGGCCCAGATCTTGCCGATGGTGCGCTTCTCGCGCGAATCGTCGTTGCTGTAGCGGTCTCCGCCTTTGTACTCGATCACGAACAGGCGGCCATCCTCCAGTTCGGCCACGAAGTCGGGATAGAACCGATCGCTGGAGGTCGGCAGCCAGAACGAGGCATCCGGCTGTCGCTCCAGATTGCGCACCCAGCGCTTCACCTGCGGCAGACGGTCGATTTCGATGGCACAAGCCGTTTCTTCTGCGTCGATCTCGGGCTTCAGCTCGCCGGGCAGCGGGTAGTAGTGCTTGTTGAAGCGATACATGCCGGCATACAACCAGCGCGCCGGATATACCTGCGGGTCGAAACGGAAGCGCGTCAGCGCATCCAGGCGCGCGGTCTGCGCGCCCGGCAGCAGGGTCTGCTGGAACGCCCGGCCGCGCTGCTCGGCCAGCAGCGCACGCAGCCGCGCGGCGGCGGCATCGGCCAGCGCGCTAAAGTGGCGCGCCAGCTCTGCGGGCGCGAAGCCACGGCGCGCGAGATCGTCCAGCACCCGCCCCAGCCAGGCAATCATGTCCGGCTGCAGCACGGCCTCGTTGCGCAGACGCCGGTCCAGCGCGCGGATCACGTCCTCGCGGCGGATCGTGGCGCTGTCGTCGTCCAGCCCCAGGTCGAACTGCGGGCTGTCCTCGCGAATGCCCAAGTGCCCGCGCTCGATGTCGATCAGGTAGGGTCTTTGTGGCGGCTCTCGGTCGAATCCGGGCAGATCACCCGACAGGCCGGTCAACGAGTAATCGGCCAGCTCGGCCAGCAACTCCGGCTCGTACAGGGTCAGCGCGCCCTGCAGGGGCAGCATCAATTGCGGGATCGGCGCAAACGCCTCGCCGCGCTCACTGGGCGCGGCGGCCGCCAGCACGCGCGCCGCATGACGCTGGAACTGCTCGTGCACCACCGCGCGTTCGCGTTTGGGCAAGGTCGCTATCACCGTGGCCGCAGTCTCGGCATCCATGGTGCCGGTCACCACGACGCGCGCTGCGTCACCGGTTTCGGCCTCCACGCGCACCTGCGCCGGTAGCGCCGATGCCAAAGCCTGCGCGGCCTCGGGCGTGGTCTCGAACTCGGTTTCGACCCGCTCCGGCTGCGGCGGACGCGCAGCGAGCGCATCGCCATACAGCGAAGGCTGCACGAACTGCGCGACCTCCAGATTCTCGAAGCCCATCGCCACCAGCCGGTCGGCCAGCTGGTTGGCCACCAGCGCGGTATGCGTGCCGCACACGTGCGCATAGGCGCGGTTGAGCTTTTCCGACGCGCGCCGCTTGGCATAGGGCATGCGCAGTACGCGGCCCAGCAATTGCTCCATGTCCTTGGCCGAACGGATCGCCTGCGTAGTGCAGAACACATAGGCGAAGGAACAATCCCAGCCTTCTTTCAGCGCTTCCACCGTCACCACGAAGTCGATGGGGCAATCACGGCGCAGAAGATCCACACCGTCCAGCTCGCGCTGCCCGCCGGTGGCAACGGCAATGCGCGCCTCGTCGATATGCAACTGCTCGGTCAGATGGCTCTTCAGCACCTCCACCGTGGCCTCGCCATTCCTGGGCTCGGCCTGGAACAGCACAATCGGACGCAGATAGTCCGCTTCCGTGGCCGCCTCGGCAGCGAGCTTCTCGCGCGTGAGCACCGCATCGCGCACGGCCTCGCGCCAGTCGGGATGCGGCGAGAGCACGATGGGCAGCTTGATCATGTCCGCGGCCTTCAGTTCCTGCGCGGAGACGTGGTACAGCACGTTCTGCTCGGGCAGCGGCGTGGCCGTCCATTCGATCACGCAAGCCGGGCGGATGCGCTCCAGCAAGGCCAGCGAGAGCCTGGTCTGCGCGTTGTGCGCCTCGTCCAGGATCACGATGGGACGGTGCCAGGCCAGCAGGTTGGCGAAGCTGGCCTTGATGCGCCCCAGGTCGCCGCGCGTGAGGTAGGGCTGCGCCTCCAGATCACGCTCGCACACGCGCTCGAAGTAGCCGTCATCGGGTGCGCTGGCGAAATGCGGTGCGAAGTCCTCATGGTAGGCGTACACCTCGCGCGCGGCGGTGTTCTCCACGCGCAGCGTCTGCACCGTGCCCACCACCACGATGGCGCGGCGGCCGATGTCGTGCGCGCGCAACTGCCGGCAGTCGGCGATGTCCAGCACGGTGAGTTGCTCGTCGGGCCAGTGCGTCAGAAGTGCCTGGCGGTAGGGATGGTCAGGGTCTTGCAGCGCCTGCAAGGTCTGTGTGCGAATGGCGTTGCTGGGCACTAGCCACAGCGCGATGGGTGCGCGCATGCCGATGTAGTCGCGCGCCGCGATGTCGATGGCATGGGCCGCCATCAGCGTCTTGCCGCCACCGGTGGGGATGCGGATGCAGGCCAGCGGGATACCAGGCTGCAGGTCGCTGAAAGGCCGATAAGACGACAGTGGCGCCGCCTCGCCCATGGCCTGCCGGCGCGCAGCATCGAATGCGGCCTGCATCTGCGCCGGCGACATCGCGCCACGTACACCGGACAGGAATGCGGACAGGCCATCGAGCGCTTTGACCTGGTAATTCTTGAGTGCCAACGCGCTCATGCATCACCCCTCTTCAATAGCGCGGATCGCCTGCGCCGCTGTGGCGGATATCGTGTTCGACAAGCGCCTCAAGACTGCGTCGTCAAGCGTCTGACGCCCTCGCAAAACACCCGGAAGCTGGGCGACGCGTTGCGTCGAGGATCGAGCCTTGGCCCCATGCGCCGCGCGCCTTCACGCTTCTGGTACCCGGGCACGAATCCGCGCAGTTCGGACCATGGGCTGCCCAAAGCATCCGGATTGCGGAACTTGGCCTTGCCGACCGCCCTTGCAGCAGCGGCCGCCGAAAACTCCTCGGCGAAAGCCTGCAGGTCGCCCGCGATCCATGCTTCGAGCTCCCGACAGGCGATCCGCAACAGGATCGGCCGCTGGCGGGCATCGGCGAAGCGTTCCGCCAACCCGGCTTTCACCGTCCGGCAGTCTCCGGAGTCCTGGTCGCGCAGCACGAGAAAGGCCGCATCCGGGTTCTGCCACGCCCTGACGAGCCTGGGCGCGCGTCGTTCCAGATCCTGTTTGCCCTCGTACGGAAAGCAGCGGAACGTCCACCCGGCGGGCAGCAGCCGAGGCAGCAGACCCTCCAACAGGTCCTTGGCTGACGGCTCCTCCGTGACGATCACCAATTCCGTCATGCCGGATCCACCTCTTCGAACAATCCCTGTTTCCAGAGGTACCCTAACTGATCACCCTCGCCGAATAGCGCCTGCACCTGCCTATCGTCGCCGGCGCGTCGTATGGTCGTGTAGCCCTTGGACTTGACCAGCAAGAACGCCTCGTCGGGCCGGATCGCGTTGAGAAAATCGGGCGAGTGCGTGGAAACGAACACCTGTCCGCCGCGTTCGGCATAGGCGCGAAACTCCTCGGCCAGATCCCACAGCAGCAACGGATACAACTGGTTTTCCGGCTCCTCGACGCACAACAGCGGATGCGGCGACGGATCGTAGAGCAGCACCAGATAGGCCAGCATCTTGATCGTGCCGTCGGAAACATAGCGCGCGAGAAAAGGATCCTCGAAAGCGCCGTCCTGGAACCGCAGCAGCACGCGGCCTTCCTCCGTGGTCCTCGACTCCACGCGGGTAATGCCGGGTATGCGACGGGTCAAGCGATCCAACACCCCTTTGAACACCTCGGGATGCTGCTTGGACAGATACTCGATGACCAGCGACAGGTTTTCGCCTTCGCGAGACAGATGCTCGGCATAACCGGCCTCCTGTTCCGGGCGTGCCCGGCTGATGTGGAAGTCGGACAAGTGCCAGTTCTCGATCAGCCGACCCAACGCCACCGCCGCGGGGAACCGCTCGAACTGGGCCAGTCCCTTGATCGCCAGAATGTCCGGGCTGCGCAACACCTGATGCTCGCGTTTCAACTGGCTTTCGTCGGTCACCGACTCCATTTCATTGGTGACCGCCTCGCCGCGCCCCTGGCTGAAATCCAGGAAGTGCCACGGCTTGCCGCTGCTGCCGCGCCGGTACTTGAGAATCTCGCGGGCCACGACCGGGCGGCCATCGGCTTCGTCGATGGCCAGCTCGTAAGTGATCAGGCTGGTGCGGTCGCGGCCGATGTCGGCGCGTATCTTCAACTCGATCTCGATGGCGCCCGTACTTCCCCGGGAGCGCACTTCCTGGAGCCCGCGGCTGCCGCCGAGCCGGCCCAGCGCCGCCGTGACATTGGTGGACATGGCGTCGCGCAGAAAGCCGAACATCGAAAACAACGTGCTCTTGCCGGTGCCGTTGGCGCCCACCAGCACGCAGAAATCCGGGATGTTCCTCAGGGTTACATCGCGGAACGCTCTGAAGTTCTTCAGTCTGATGTATTCGATCTTCATATCCAGTCCAATGCGACGGGTCCGGCACGGACCGCGTCAGCGTAACCCGATCTCGTAGGGAATCTGCCGGAAGACGATGCCATGGCGCTTCAGCGTGGCCGGCTGCAATCGGCAGGCCTCGCCAAACACCAGCCACGGCCCCGCATGCAGTGGGGCCAGCGCACGCAACTGCTCCCACACGGCATGGGTGAGCACGTTGCCGCCCTGTGGCCGGCGATCGCCGAGGATGCCGTTGTACAGCAGCGCGATGGCGGTATCGCCATGGATGCCGAGCAGCGGCGAGTCGAATGCTCCGGTCGCGTGCGACACATGCGTCTGCGTGAACCACAAAAACGCTGCCAGCGGCGCGAAGCGCACGGACGGATTGATGCGGCCGTCCACGTCGAACACCGGCTCGCCCAGCCGCGCGAAGCGGAAGCCGCCGCCGCCCTGCCAGCCGACGGCCTGCGAGATGCCGCCTTGCTCGCCCTCCACCACCTTGCGCAGGCGCGGCAGGCAGTGCGTGCGCGCGTGCGCGCCCATCTCGATGCCGATCCAGCGCCGGCCCATCTTGTGCGCCACGGCGGCCGTGGTGCCGGAGCCGAGGAAGCTGTCGAGGACGAGCTCGCCGGGG
>DAIAZB010000443.1 GCA_027443745.1 Thiomonas sp.
CAAGCCCACGGCTGCCGGCCTGGTCACCAACCTGGTGGTCACGACCGACGCCGGGCGGGTCTATTACATGACCCTGGTGAGCGACGCCCATGACTACGTGCCGCTGGTCGGCTTCTACGACCCGCAGCAACTGGTGATCAATATGCAGCAGCAGGCCGCGCAAGCCCGTGCTGCCGAACAGGCCAAGGTCGACGCCAGGAAGCAGGCCGTCGTTGCGCCTCTCGGTGACATCGACCCCGCCAAGCTGGACTTCGACTTCCGCTGCAAGGCCGACGACAACCACGCCGACCTCGACAACGCGGATCTGCTGCCCGTGCGCGTGTTCGCCGGCGGCGGTCACACCTACCTGCAGATGCCGCCGGACATGAAATTCACCGACGCGCCCGCCGTGTTCAACACCAGCGATGGCTCCACCGAACTGATGAACAGCCGCCTGGTGCATGGCTATTACGTCATTGACGGCTTGCCGACCAAGTTCAAGCTGGTTCTGGGTGTCGGCAAGAACTCCCGCGCTGTGACCTGCCATCACGAGCAGGTGAACGCCGGATTCTGGGCGCGTTGAACGCACAGTCTTGAAATCCAAACCAAACCAAGCCACCACAGGGGCAAGACATGCGTGAAGACACCAACAATCCGGCCGGCGCCATCGAGGCCACGTCCTTGCCACCCATTGCCGATGTTGTTGGCCCCGGCAAGGTTGCCAAGGGGCTGAAGCTCAAGGCCGACCCCCAGCAAGGCAAGCGCCTGTCCAAAAAAAGCAAGACGCTGATGTTCGGCGGGTTGACGGGACTGAGCGCTCTGATTCTCATCGGCATTGCCACGTCGGGCAACAAGTCCACCCCATCCGAGGCGTTGGCGGCCAGCAGCACGGATCAGGTCGGTATGAGCGCACCACCCGCACCGAGTGCGTCACAGGCGCAGGCCAGCGCGTTCACCGTGCGCGGCGCCGCCCCACAGGCGACTGCCGCTTCCTCTCCCGCGTCCACAGCCAGCGGCGCCGGGTCTGCGCTTGCGCATCCGCAGGGCGCCACGCTGCAACCGGGCCAGCCCACAGCCTTGACGCCAGCGCAGAAATATCACCAGTGGTTGGTCGACCAGCATTACAAACGACTGGAGGGACTGGTGCTGGCGGATCAAAGCGCCAATCTGGCTGAGACTGGAGTGGGCGGAAAGGGCTTAATGCAGACTTCCGGTACGAACAGCCAGCAGGCCAGCCCGCAAGACTTGCTGGCGTTGCAGCATCAACTGGCACAGGCCATGGCGCAAAACCCGCAAGCCGCCAACGATCCCAACGTGCGCAAATTGATGGCCGCGCTGGGCGGGATGAATGGGGCGAATGGAATGGGGGGCGTTGGCACGCAGTCCGGCAATCAAGGCTTCCTGGACGTGCAGCAGAACAAGGACGACAACGGCTATTTGCAAGCTGCCGTGCAGCCCAAGGCATCCAGCCATGAACTGTTCGCCGGTTCGGTCATTCCTGCCGTCCTGCAAACCGGCATTGATAGCGATCTGCCGGGCACGATCACCGGGATGGTGCGGCAGACCGTGTATGACAGTTTGAACCCCAGTGTTGTCCTGATTCCCCAAGGCACCAAGGTCATCGGGGCGTACAGCAGTGACGTGGCCTACGGCCAGAGCCGCGTGCTGGTGGCCTGGAATCGGCTGATTTTCCCCAACGGATCGATGATCGATCTCAAGGGCATGATCGGCGCAGACGGGCAAGGCGAAAGCGGTTTGTCGGATCAGGTGGACAACCACTACGCACGCATCTTCGGCAGCGCCATCCTGATGAGCATGCTGGGGGTGGGCGCGCAGTTGAGCCAACCACAGACCGGCAACGCGCTCACCACGCCGAGCGCCAGCCAGCAGGCGGCTGGGTCTTTGTCGCAGCAGATCGATACCGTCGGGACGAATCTGCTCAACAAGAACCTGAACATTCAGCCGACGCTGAACATCCGGCCTGGCTACACCTTCAACGTGCTGGTGAACCGTACGATGATTCTGCCGCCGTATCCGGGGAGTTGAGGGCAATGCAGGGCGAGAGAAAAGCGGCTGAGGCCGCTCTTACTTTTTTTTCATCCTTGTCCGACGATGCGGTCGGCTCCATGACTTGTAGCGGCTTGCCCGCCCTGAATTTTGGATACCGGGTCGCTGCCTTCTGCACGGTTTCCCCGGTCTTCGGATTGCGCGCCAGACGCGCCTTGCGCAGCGAAGCACTGAACACGCCGAAATTGCGAATCTCCACCCGTTTGCCCTCGGCCACCGCCTGCGCGATGGCGCTCAGAATGACTTCAACGGCGTCTTCGGCATCCTTGCGTAAAAGATGCGGGTGGTTTTTCAGCAGGCTGTCGATCAATTCGGATCGGGTCATCGCGAGAGGGGTGGGGCCAAATCGCAAGTGTAGGTGTGGGGGTTGCGCAAGCTGATGATCACGCCGCCCCGCATCTTCGCCGCGAGGCTTACCGACCGAGATTGTCCTGCTGACGAGACGGAGGCGCCCAAGAAGGGGAACGCGGGGCAAGAAAAGCCGACAGTTGCTTGACCTCTGGAATATCCTCGACAGCGTGGGCTGTTGAAATCAAGATCTCCCGATCTGCCTTGGCCAGCGTTCCGAGATCGCCATCATTGAAATAATTCAGGGCCTTGAGGCACTGCGTGGGCTGGAAGTTCGGCTGGAACATCTGCCGGGCGATGCCCAGTCCTCGATCGAGCGCAACACCTGCTCGCAGCATGGCAGCAATGTCCTGGTAATCCTTGGTTTCGGCCCGCTGCAAGATCACCTTGAGTTTGGTGCCCATCAAATCATCCAGCGACGCCGCACAGACCACGCCATCATCGGTACGCTGCGCCTTGCCGAAGCGGCCAAAGCCGATGGTTCCGAAAAACGAGATCTGAACGGGCCTGTCGCGGGTCTGCGGCATGGTGATGAGCGCGGTATAGGCGTTCGGCGCATCCTGAAGCACTTTGGCTGCGGCCAGGTATGGCAGTGACGTCATGATGGCCGCTTTGTTCAGCGGCTTTTCGGTGAAGAAATCAAAATCCACCGAATGGCGATGCCCGATGCGCAAGGCGATGGCCGTCCCACCATAGAGAACGAGGCCCAGCTTGACCAAGGGTTTCAACTGAGGCCAGAGTTCGCGCTGCGCCGGCGGCAGAATCTCCAGATGCGGGCGAAAGCTCATGAGAGTAAACGTTGCGGCAGCGCCGGCATCGACTGGCTTGGACTCACCAGCCCCAGGCGGTAGTGCCAGAAATGCCAGGACGGCGGGCTGAACCAACCGGCCTCGGCGTGTCGCAGTGCGTCACACAGGACATCATGGCCTAGAGCCTTCTCCAGCGCGCGTACATCGTCCCAGTCGCCCATATCCATGATTTGCGCGACCAAGCGTCGCGGATAGAGCATGGCGTCCTCGGGCTCTTTCCACCAGATGTAGGTGCGAGCCAGGCGGAACAACAAATCGGATGCTGCGGGCGTCAAAGCGTTGTCCATTTCATGGGCCGATGGGCCGATTTTACGGCGCAGTCCCTTGCCTGGCGAGAATTTCAGATCTCACCGCCACCCCCCAATTCCTGCTGTCAAACGAGTCTTTCGGTCGTCCCGAGCCATACGTCCAATACTGCCCAGGCCCAAGATTCGTCACGCCAGAATCCACCGGCAGCGTCAGACCGGGCCAGTCCTTCGGATGGGTAATCGGCCGACTCATCGGCAACATCCGTCCGTTGATCGTCACGCCGGCGGCCGTCACGCCCACCACATCGCCCGGCACGCCGACGACGGTTTTCAGAAATGGCGCCCCGCCGTTCGGGCACGCGCCATGCACCATGAATGGATATAGCGCCACCGGGGGACAAAAGGAAATCAGATCGCCGCGATGAATCACGGTCTGCGCCGTCACGGGCGTGAGGCGATAAAAGCCCAGTGGTTCGCTCGGCGTGGTGTTGAACCGCCAGCCCGTCGCCCAGGCTGAACCGATGGCAGACGCCACAACGAGGCCAGTGATGACCGGCCAGCGTAGCCGACGCCAGCGGGGGTAAAAAATGTTGATCTTCATGTTGGTCTCCAAAAACAAAAAACCCGGCGCGCATCCCTGCTGGCCGGGCCTGGTTCGCATCGCTGACGTGATTACCCGCCGATGCCGACGCCCTGATCAGGGACGCGCTGCGCCTGCGGCTTCGGTTGCTTGGGCTCCTGCACAGAGAACTTCTGCTGGAGCGCCATCATGCCGCGCTCCACCGCGATGTCGCGCTGCTTTGGCGTCAGGAACAACCGCTCGGTTTCGGCTTGCTGCGGGTAGACCAGCGTGCGGCCGACGTGGGTCATCACCCATCCGTCACGCTTGCGCTCTGCCTGCATCTCAAGCGTGTTCTGGGCATACTTGTATGACTTGGCGTCCGGCCCCTCCGGGCGGAAATAAATGATCGCGCCCGGACGGTCGGCGACAGGAATCTTGAGCGAGTCCAACTTCTTCTCCGCGCCGTCTGCCGCCACCCAAATGTCCGCGTAGGTTGGGACGTTTTTTTGAATCGACCCGCGCGCGGCGTCGATCGCGGAATTGATTGCGGTCTCCGACGCTTTGTCTGCGGCGTCGCCAACCTGCTTGTTGCGGCCAGCGCCGGAAAGCATGATGGGCTTTGCCAGTTTGCCGTTTTCTTTCATCATGATCAGAATCTCCAAAGAGAGGACACGGTGTGACCCGTGCGGTCAGTGCAGGGCGGATGCCCCACACACAGGGATATGCAAGACACCGGCGCGGCATCAAAAAGCCCGGCGCACCTCGCGGCGGGCCGGGCTAATCACGACGGCAACACACTCAATCCTTGCCCCTGCCTGTTGCTTCTGGCGCCGGGATGGCGCAGCGGGCGACGAACTCCGGATCTTTGTAGTAGATGATCTTCTTGGCATAGATCGGCGCGTGCCCGGCCACGAACACCAGTTCATCCTCGGGGGGTAGGCGCATGCACTCATCCGCCGTCAGGAGAGGACGCGACACGATCTGCTCGTTGGTATTGACGTTCTGCAGCACCACGGCCAGGCGGTTGCCCGAATACTGCCGCTGCGTGTGCTCCACCGTCGCCGTGCCCGCCATTTTCGACAGCAACTCTGCCGTCTCGATCTTGTTGGGCGCATAGGCGATGCGGATGTGGCAATTGCTGATGATGGATTCGTCCTTGGTGTAGGCCGCATACAACTGGCTCAAGTCCTGCACGATCAGCAACGCCTTCATGCCATAGCCCGCGATGAACGCGAGTGCTTCCTGGAACACGTCCAGCTTGCCCAGCGAGGGGAACTCGTCGATCGCCAGCAGCAGGCGATGCGGGTAACGCGACTTGCCGCCCCCCTCGTCGAAGTCCATGCTCTCGGTCAACCGGCGCACGGTCTGGTTCAGGATCAGACGCAGCAGGGGCTTCAAGCGATCCTTGTCCGCTGGCGACACGACCAGGTACAGACTTGTCGGCTGCTGCATCAACGACTCCAGCGTGAAATCCGAGACTCGCGTGTTTTCGGCCACAATCGGGTCGCGGTACAGCGATAGAAACGACAGCGCGGTGGAATTCACCCCTGATGCCTCGTTGCCCGCTTTGTTCAAGAATGACTGCGCGGCCTGTGCCGCAGCGCGC
>DAIAZB010000444.1 GCA_027443745.1 Thiomonas sp.
GTGGTGATCGCCGCCTACACCTTGAATGACGCCGCCGGCGTCCGTCTTTCCGGGGCGCCGGTGGCGTATGCCTTGTGGATTGTTCCGCTCACCGCGCTCCCGACCCTGGCCTGGTTGCGGCGTGGGACCGGCACCTCCGCAACACCGGCGCTCAGGCTGGAGACGATGGGGTGGAGCAACGTCCTGCGCGCTCTGGGCGGCGGCGCCAGCAGCCTGACGTCCTACGCCCTGGCGCTGTGGGCCATGACCGTCGCGCCGGTGGCGCCGGTGGCGGCGCTGCGCGAAACCGCGATGCTGTTCGGCGTGGTGCTGGCCCGACTGACGTTGCACGAGCGGGCGCCGGCGCGCACCTGGGTCGCGGTGCTGCTCATCGCCTTGGGCGCCGCGGTCCTGCGCCTGGGCTGAACGCTGTTGCGTCCCCCGAGCATGGGGGAAGTCATGGAAGCTGGCGCGGTCTAGCATCGTCAAGGTTCGCTCAAGGAGGTGCCGATATGGTGATTTTGGGACGTGCGCACCAATGTGTGGCCGGGCTGGCATCCGTGCCCGGGCTGCAGCAGATGCTCGCGGCGCTGTACGAACGGCGCTTCGCGCGCAACAAGACCGAGAACCTGTTTCGCGGCGTTTACCCCAGCTTCGAAGCCGCTGCAGCCTCGGCACCGAAATCGCGCCCCATGGGCTACGACAACCCGGACTCGGCGCTGATGTACCGCGACCGCATCCAGAACATCTACCCCGGCGACTGGCCTGTGCTGTTCTGGCTGCAGCAGTGCTTTGCCCAGGGCTGTAGCCGTGTGTTCGAGCTGGGCGGTCATATCGGCATCGGCTACTACGCTTACCAGACGGTCATGACCTACCCGCAGGCGTTGCGTTGGGTGGTGTCGGACGTGCCGGCCGTGATGGAGCGCGGCGCGGCTTTTGCGCGCCACAAGGACGCCCTGGGCAAACTGAGTTTCGAGGCCGACTTCGCCCAGGCCGCTCAGGCCGAGGTGTTCATGGCCCTGGGGGTGCTGCAGTACCTGCCCGAGACCCTGGGCCAGCGCCTGCGCGGCTTGCCGCGCCTGCCGCCGCACGTCATCGTCAACCTCACGCCGCTGCACGCCGACGAGGCCTACTTCACGCTGCAAAGCATCGGCACGGCATTCTGTCCTTACCGCGTGGACCCGGTGCAGCGGTTTTTGCGGGAGCTGACCGACCTGGGCTACAGCGTGCGCCAAGCCTGGATCAACCCCGACAAGGCTTGCGAAATTCCCTTCCATCCGCACCACAGTCTGGGCCACTACCACGGCTTTTACCTGCAACGCGCAGACACCTGAAGCCGCGGCGCCGGCGCGCGGCGAGATCCTGCCTCCTACTGCTGCCGCGCCTCGCGCAGGGTGAACAGCAGGTAGTTGTCGGCGGACTGTTGCAGCCGGATTTGCACGGGCAGGTTTTGCAGCGCGGGAGCCAGCCAGACCTCGGCGCCGAGGCCGTTGGAGTCGGCCGGATGCGCGAGGTGCCAGGTCACCAGGGGGCCGACGCCGGTTTGCAGCGTGTCCTGCCCGACGATGCTGAAGTTCCAGGTGGTGGTGCCGCTGGGCCGAGCCACGTCGAAGGCCAGGTGCTGGCCGACACGAAAGTCCTGCGGCTGGGTGCTGAGTTGGTGGGCAAGCTGCATGAAGATGCTGGCGCTGTCCTGCAGGTGTTGCGGCAGCGGCATGACGGTGCTGATGGCGGAGAAGCTGAGCGTGCCTTTTTCGCGGTTGAAGTTGACGGCCTTGCGCCGGGTGAACACACGCTCCACATAACGGTCGGGGGCCAACCAGTTGCCGTCGATGCGCCCGTTGCTGGTGTACGAGAAGCTGATCAGCGCGGCGCCGGAGATTTCAAGCCGGTAGTGATTGCCGTCGCGCACCCACAGCAATGCGCCGTCGCCATGCAGCGGGCCGAGGTAGTTGCCGCTGAGCGCATAGCGCAAGTCGGTCGATGGTGGCCAGTCGAAGGCGTCGGCCGTGGCGGGTGTCGAAGCCGGAGCCGATGCAGTGGCGCTGGGTGGCGCGGCGCGCGGCGCGCTTGCTGCAATGGGAGCGGGCCTCGCTGCCTGGGAGCCGATGTCGGGTGCCGATGCGGGCTGCGCTCCCGGGTTGGCGGGTGGCGGGCTCAGCGCCGCAGCCGAGGCGGGCCGGTGCGGAGCGGATGACGGCGTCGCCGGCGGTCCCGAAACCGCCACCTGCCCGGATACAGCCGTGCCACTCAGGGATCGCGCCACGGACGGCGCCGAATCCAACGGCCGTGGCCCCATCCCGTCCGGGGTTTCCGAGGCCGCGAGCGTGGGCCGTGACGCAGCCGCTCGCGGGCTGGCCGGACTCCATTGCAGGCTACGCGCCGGCGCTGGAGTGTGTGGTGCGGCGGTTTCGGCAGGCCGGGCGGCGGGGGTTGCGGGCTTGGCGCTTGGCGCCGGGCGGGCGCTGGGCATGAGCAGGCGCGCGAAAAGGGGTTTGGGCAGGGGTCCGGGCTCGATCGGCGCGAAGGCATCGCCCAGCGCGTGCAGCGCCAGCACGTGCAGCACGATCACCAGTGCCAACCACACCCCCATCTGACCCCAGCCCGATCGGGCTCCTGGGCTCGGTGGGCGGGCGCGTCTCGGCGGTTGGGTTCGCGGCATGTGCGAATTGTGCCGCGAGGTTTGACGCTTGCCCCCGGGGCGCACCGGGCCGGGGGCGTGACGTCGCCGACGCACAAGCCCACGGCCTTGGCCGGCGCACCCCAAGGACGACGCGCTCCTAGAATCGCTCGGATCCTTCAGCATCGCGGCCAGCAGGCCCCCATTCCATGAAACTCGCAAGCCTCAAGGACGGATCGCGCGACGGCCAGCTCGCCGTGGTGTCGCGCGATCTCCAACATGCCGTGTTCGCCCAAGGCATCACCCGGTTGCAACAGGCGCTGGACGACTGGGATTTCATCGCACCACAACTGCAGGATTTATCGGACGCGCTCAACGCCGGGCGTGAAACGCAAGCGTTCGCCTTGGATGTGACGCAATGCATGGCGCCGCTGCCGCGTGCCTACCAGTGGGCCGACGGCTCGGCCTATCTCAACCATGTGGAGCTGGTGCGCAAGGCGCGCGGCGCCGACATGCCGGAGAGCTTTTTCACCGACCCGCTGATGTACCAGGGCGCCAGCGACCGCATGTTGGGTGCGCGCGACGCCATCGAAGCCGCCAGCGAGGACTGGGGCATCGACTTCGAGGCCGAGGTGGCGGTGGTCACCGGTGATGTGCCGCTGGGCATCGCCGCCGATGCGGCGCTGGAGCACATCCGTCTGGTGATGCTGGCCAATGACGTGAGTTTGCGCAATCTCATTGCGCCCGAGCTCGCCAAGGGTTTCGGTTTTTTCCAGAGCAAACCCGCGAGCGGTTTCAGCCCGGTGGCGGTGACGCCCGACGAGCTGGGCGCGGCGTGGAAAGGCGGCCGCCTGCATCTGGACATGCGGGTGCAGTGGAACGGCAACCTGGTGGGCTCGGCCAACGCCGGGCCGGAGATGTGCTTTCACTTCGGCCAGCTCATCGCCCATGCCGCCAAGACGCGGACGCTGGCGGCGGGCAGCATCGTCGGCTCCGGCACGGTGTCGAGCCAGGACCGCGCGCGCGGCTACTCCTGCATCGCCGAGTTGCGGGCGCTGGAGATGATCGAGCATGGCGAGGCGCGCACGCCTTTCCTGCGTTTCGGCGACAGCGTGCGCATCGACATGCTCGACGCGCAGGGCAAGAGCGTGTTCGGCGCCATCGAGCAGAGGGTGGTGCGCACCGGCGCCGCGTGACGCCGCGCCGGCAGCAGGCCGCGATCAGCGCCGCCGGGATCAGGGATGCTGGTTACCGTAGCGGATACCGGCCTTGACCGAGGCGATGGCCTGATCGATCTGGGCGATGGCATGCAGCCGCCATCCGCCCTTGTTGGGGGTGGCGACTTGCAGCTGCTGGCGCGCGGCCATCAGCGCACGCAGGGCTTCACGCATATGCGGCTGCGGCGCGGCGCTGGCCAGCGGCAGTCCGGCGACGAGCGCGCTGCCCAGAACGAGGGTGGCGATGATTTTGTGCATGCAATGACTCCTTGAGGCGGGCTTGCGGGCGACGGGTCGTGGGTCGGCGCAGGCCACAGGCGAGGGCTGGGGGGTTTGCGCTTCGCCGTTCCCGCCGGCTGGCGGTTCGGGCTTGGCTCTGTAACGTGGTGGCGCGCCGCATGGCGACAGACGGCGGCTTGCCGATGTAAGCGCTTGTCACCACGCGCAACCAGGCCAGGTTTCCAAGCCCCGCAGGCGGCGCTATGCTGGCCGCATCGCTTGCGAGGCCCGCCATGAATCCCTATACCCAAGGTCAAGCCATGCCTGGCATGGAGTTTTTCCAGTCGCTGCTCAAGGGCTCGGGCATGCCCACTGGTTTTGCCAACTGGATGGCGCCGACCGTGGATCCGAAGGAGCTGGAGCAGAAGATCACCGATTTGAAGGCGGTGCTGCAATGGCTGGAGGCGAATGCGAGGCTGACCCAGGCCACGATTCAAACCCTCGAGGTGCAACGCATGACCTTGTCGGCGCTCAAGACCATGAACGTGGACCTCGGCGATCTGGCCGGTCGCATGACCGAGGCCATGCAGGCCGGCGCTCAGGCCATGGGCGCGGCGGCCTCATCGCCGGCCGGCGGCACGCGCAGCGCAGGCAAGTCACGGCCGGACGATCCGCCCGCGCCTGCAACGGCGGTTGACCAGGGGCCGGAGGCCGAGCCGGAACCGGAGGCGACAGGCGCCGCCTCGGCCTTGCCGGGCGTGATGGACCCGATGCAGTGGTGGAATGCGGTGAGTCAGCAGTTCTCACAGGTGGCGACGCAAGCCTTGCGCGAGAGTCCCTGGCCGATGCCTCCGGGTGGTGCCGCGGCCGGTGTTGCCGGCACTTCCGAGCCTGCGCCCCGGTCGGCCAGCAAGCCCGCGGCGCGCAAGTCCAAAGCTGGCCGGCACGGCTCCGGTGGCCCGGTGACGCCCGGAGCCACGGCCCGATCTCGATCCCCATCGCCGGACGAATCGGCTGCCAACGCCTCGACCCAAGGCCGAACCCAGTCCAGTCCGCGTTCCACGCGCCCGAGCGCCGCTGCGCCGCGCCCGGCAACCAGCAAGACGCGGCGCAAATAAGCACGCGGCGGCTTCTGGCGCAACGCTTGCGCGTGACCCTTGCCGGCATCAGGCTGTTGGCGGTGATCGTCGGCTTGTCGCATCCTTGGCGTGAAAATAGGGCCGA
>DAIAZB010000445.1 GCA_027443745.1 Thiomonas sp.
GTCGTCAACGACGGCCTGCGGGATGCCATCACGCCGGTAGCGATGCCTGGGACGGCTGTGTAGGAGGTTTGATGCGGATAAGGCGGGTGGTTTCGTGCGCCTAGGGCTTCAGAGGACGCCCGCCGCTTTCAGGGCGATGAGTCGCGACAGGTTGTGGGCCAGAGCGAACAGCAGGGCGATGGCTTTTGCCTTGTCCAGGCCACGCACCAGGAAGCGCTGCAGGCCGCGGTTGCGGGCGGCAGCGTTGACGCATTCGGCGGTGGCGGCGCGTTCCTTGTAGATGGCCTTGGCCTCTTGCGTGCCCATGCGGGTGCGCCAGGCGGCGAGTGCTTCGCTGTCGCCGGGCAGCGGCGCGTAGCGCTCGCGGGTGCTGTCCTTGGGTTGGGGTACCGGGCCGTAGACGGTGATGCCGCGGCGGGCTGCTTCCTCGATGTCGTCGCGCTTGCTGAAGCCGCCGTCAACCAGCATCGCGTCGGGGCTGGCTTGGTAGCGTTGTTGGAGCTGGTCGAGCATGGCCGGCATCTCGCCGTAGTCCGTGCCGCGGTCGATGACGTCGACACCGACGACCATCTGGTGCTCGGTATCGGTGGCGTACTGCACGTTGAAGGCCGGTCGGAAGCCGCCGTCGGCCATCTTCATCACCGTGGCTTGCGGGTCGGTGGTGGAGACGCGCGCCGTCTGCGGATCCTTGCCGTTGGCCTGCTTGATCGCTTCCATCGCCGGCACCCGCGCCAGCGCCTTGGCCAGGCGCTCCTCGCGTTCGCGCGTGGCGCGCTCGCGTGCCGCGGCCAGGCGCTTCTCGGTGGCGGCCGGGTCGTCGTCCACTTCGCGCTTGAGCTGCGCCACCTGCGCGCGCGCCTCGTCCATCAGCGCTTTCAGTTTGGGCTGGCGGCGAAATGAGGCAGCGCCCGCCGCGGCCCGTACCCGCATGCCGTCCTGCGCCACGCGCTTCAGGCTCACCGCGCCGGCGCTCATCAGGCTGGCCACGCTCACCGTCAGCAGGTGGTCCAGCGCATCGCCTTGCCCCACCCGGAAGTCCGACAGCGTGTGGTGGTTCACCCGCACCCCGCCGCATAACCAGCGGTAGGCGTCGTGCGCATCGCACAACCGCGCCAGTGCCCGGGCGCTGCCCACGCCTTCCAGGGTGGCATACAGCCACAACGACAGCAGGATCTCCGGCGCGATGGCGTCGCGCCCGGGGCGCCCTGCGACCGCCTTGATCGTGGCATACCACGCCGACAGGTCCTGCTGCTCGACAAAGCCCCACACCAGTCGCGCCGTGTGATCGGCCGGCAGCAGGCTCTCCAGGTCCACCGGCCGAAACTCCATCTGCAAGCGGTTGGGCCTCTGCACACGCGCTTCGCGCTTCACCGGCGGCGCGCTCGGCCGCTCAGGCATCGGAAGCGCTGCGAACCACCCATCCCCGATCGGTGCCATGGCGTGTGCCCTTCGTTGCGATGGGGGCCATGATCACCGAATCAGGTGCGGCTGGGGGAAAAATTCACAGGCTCTGAGCCCTCATCGGCTTCCGGCAGCCGCCACGAAGCTGCTAGAATGTTCCTTCGCTGTTTCGTCGGGGCGTAGCGCAGCCTGGTAGCGCATCTGCCTGGGGGGCAGAGGGTCGTGGGTTCGAATCCCGCCGCCCCGACCAATTCAGCATCTCTCAGGAAAACGGCGCCGCAGGGCGCCG
>DAIAZB010000446.1 GCA_027443745.1 Thiomonas sp.
GCAGCACCTGGCGGACGCCCAGGCCAACGACCTTCGCATGCAGCAGCACATGCTGCACACCCAAATCCAGCAGACCGACGGGCAGCTCGCCATCGAGCAGCGCCAGGTCGCCCAACTGACCGACTTGCTGCACCGTTTCGAGGTGCTGGGCACCAAGGGCTATGCCTCGGCGCTGGACATCGAGCAACAGCGCACGCAGGAGCTGGATGCCGAGAGCCAAGTCAAGACGTTGACTCGGCAGCGTTCCGAAAGCGAAGAGCAGCTGAAAAGCCTCGCCGACCAGCTGGCGCAATTGCCGCTCAGCACGGCAACAAAACTGAACGACCTGCACCGTCAGATCGATCAGGACGAACAGTCGCTGGCCCAGAACGAGGCGGATCGCGCCATCGTGCTACGCGCGCCCGAGAATGGTGTGGTGTCGTCGGTGCTGATCAAGCCCGGTCAGGCCGCGACGCCGGGACAATCGCTGCTGGCCGTGATGCCGCGGGGCTCGCAATTGCAGGCGCAATTGCTGGTGCCCAGCAGCGCCATCGGTTTCGTGCACGTGGGTACGCCGGTGGTGCTGCACTACCAGGCCTTCCCCTACGAAAAGTTCGGAGTACAGCGCGGCCGCGTGGTCAGTATGTCACGCAGTGCACTGACGCCCAGCGAGATCACCACACTGCTGGGCCAGCAACCGCCGCCCGTACCCCTGTACCGCGTGCAGGTGCGCCTGGCCGCGCAGACCGTCGACGCCTACGGCAAGCCCGCGTCGCTGAAGCCGGGCATGAGCCTCGACGCGGACTTGCTGCTCGACCGGCGCCGCATGATTGAGTGGATCTTCGAGCCGTTATACGGCATGGGTCGCCGCATGGAAGGGAACGGCTGATGGTCGCCACACTCAAGCCGGAAGCCGGCGGGTCCGTAGGCGGCGCGCGGGGCGAGCCGCCCGCGCCGGACGCCGAAGCCCTGCGTCCACGCCTGCACTTCGGCGGCGGTCGTCGCCTGCCGATGATCCGTCAGAGCGAGGCCGCCGAGTGCGGCTTGGCCTGCCTGGCGATGATCGCCGGTTACCACGGCCAGCACATGGAGATGCCGGCGATGCGCCGCCGCTTCTCCCTGTCGTTGAAAGGCATCACGCTGGCACGCCTGATCGACATTGCCCAGGCCATGGGTATGGCCTGCCGTCCGCTGCGAGCGGAGCTGGACGAACTCAAGGACGTACAGCTCCCCTGCATCCTGCACTGGGACCTGAACCACTTCGTGGTACTCCGCGAGGTGCGCAAGCGTGGCGTCGTCATTCACGATCCGGCCACGGGCGAGCGGTTGCTCCCGTTCGAGGAGGTGAGCAAGCACTTCACGGGCATCGTGGTGGAGGTCAGCAAGGGACCGGCATTTCAACGCAAGCGACCCGACCCGCCCGTCTCGTTGCGCACCCTGGCCGGATCCATCCAAGGCCTGGGGCGCGGGCTGCTGACGATCTTCGGTTTGGCCTTGGCGCTGGAACTGTTCGGCCTCCTGGCGCCGCAGTTCCTGCAGATGGTGGTCGATCAGGTCCTCGCCGACGGCGATCACGACCTGCTGACTTTCCTAGGCCTGAGCTTCCTATTGCTGATGGTAATCCAGATCGGCGTTTCCGCACTGCGCACCTGGACGGTGCTGTGGCTCGGCACGCATTTCAGCCTCAACTGGACCGGCAATGTCTTCCAGCACCTATTGCGCCTACCGCAGTCGTACTTTCTCAAGCGCCATCTGGGTGATGTGGTGTCGCGCTTCGGCGCGATTTCCGCCATCCAGCACACGCTTACCACGCGCTTCGTGGAAGTCGTGCTCGATGGCCTGATGGCGGTGCTGACCTTGGCCGTGCTGCTGCTCTACAGCCCCCTATTGACTGGCTTTATCGTGGCAGCTGTTTTGCTCTACGGCGCGCTGCGCATGCTTTATTACCGTGTACTTCGCGAGGCCAAGCTCGGTCAGATCAATGTGCACGCCAAGCAGCAATCGAGCTTCATGGAGGCGGTGCGCGGCGTGCAGACGCTGCGCCTGTTCAACCAGGTGCCCGCCCGTTCGGCGCGCTACCTCAACGCGACGGCGGATACCTTGAACGCCGGCGTGGCCGTGCAGCGTCTGAGCCTAGTGTTCAGCTCCATCCAAGGGCTGGCGTCCGGCGGCCAGCGCATCGCGGTGCTCTGGTTGGGGGCGTGGCTCGCGCTGCGGGGGCAATTCAGCGCAGGCATGCTGATGGCCTTCGTAGTCTACGCCGATCAGTTCAGCAGCCGCGCCTCCAGTCTGGTGGACTACGCCATCGAGCTCCGGCTGCTGCGCATCCAGGGCGACCGGCTGGCCGATATCGTGCTGACACCCACCGAAGAGCACGCGGAGGGCCTCTACGCGGGACCGCCGCCAGCACCCTCCATCCGGTTCGAGAACGTGAGCTTCCGCTACGCCGACGGCGAGGCCTGGATCCTTAAGGACTGTTCCTTCGAGGTAGCTGCTGGCGAGTCGGTGGCTATTGTTGGCCCTTCCGGATGCGGCAAAAGCACCTTGGTCCGGCTGTTGCTGGGGCTGCTCGATCCGCAAGAGGGCAAGATCACGATCGGAGGCATCGACCTCAAGCATCTGGGAAAAAACCGCTACCGCAGCATGGTCGCCAGCGTGATGCAGGACGATCAGCTCTTCGCCGGATCCATCGCGGACAACATCGCCTTCTTCGACGAGGACGCAACCCCGGAAGCGGTGGAAGCCGCCGCGCGCCGGGCCGAACTGCACGACGACATCGTCGCCATGCCGATGGGCTATCACAGCCTGGTGGGAGACATGGGCTCAACGCTATCGGGCGGGCAGAAGCAGCGGGTGTCGCTGGCGAGGGCGCTCTATCACAAGTCGAAGATTCTGGTGCTGGATGAGGCCACCAGCCACCTTGACCTCGAACGCGAGCGGCGTATCACCGAGACCCTACAGGCGTTGAACATGACGCGTATCGTGATTGCGCACCGGCCCGAGACTATAGCCAGTGCCGAGCGAGTATTAGCGTTGACGAACGGTGAGCTACACACTTTGCCAGCCAAGACACATGCCTCGGCAGAACGCGATGCGGACATGACTTTAGCAGCTAGCGTCGTTGGATAAGCAAGGTTCTTTTGGCGGCCTGACGTGCCCACAGGCTGGCTTCAGTGGTGAAAATCGAGGCACATGGAACTAAAATGAGGTAACAAACATGCGCGCGTTGAATGAAAGTGAAATGAACATGATTTCCGGTGGCATGGACAAAGTCGACGGCGGCTTTCCGGTAGACACCATTGGTGGCGGTGGCGGTGGCGGTGGCGGTGGTGGCGGTGGCGGTGGCGGCGGCGGCGGTGGCGGTGGCGGTAACTTGGGAACTGATGTGTGCCATATCGTCACTGATACAGTTGGCGGCTTTATCGGAGGTCAGGTCGGCGGAGCTCTTGGATTGACTGCCGGCGCAGCAATCGGATCTGTTGGAGGTTTAGCAGGGCCTGAGGTTGGAATACCTACTACCCTCCTAGGGGCAGTAGGCGGCCAGTCCGTAGGCGTGGCGGTTGGCGCTTGGTACGGCTCAGGTTTCCTTGAAAAAGCGATATGCGCCAAATAGTCACGGTAATTAGATGACAGGTGGCGATATCTGGGAAACTTTTCTTTGATGAGCGACCGGAATAAGCCAGTGGCCTCATGCTCATTCATGATTTGATTTGAAGCTGCGACGCATGGAATGGCCAAGGATGGCTATTCCCTGAGGGACGATGAATTTGGATGGCTAATTCCAATCTACTTGATCTTACGAGGTGCGCCCAATTTGAACAGAATTTCTAGACACTAATCGTAATTAATGCTATATAACTTCAATAGGCGCTTAAATGGGAGGTTTAGTATGCGCGTCTTGCGCTCACTTCGTCAGCGAAATGATACTTTGATAACACGGCATAGACTTAACGCAAGACAATCCGTGGTGCTTCTAACGTCGATTGTAATAGCGTCTTTACTACCATTCGTCTGGCCCGAACTATCTGCATATCGTTTCGTCATCATTGGTTGTTTTGCTGGCACTTCTGTTTTGGCCTCCCATCTATATGAGGCGAAAACAAAAAAAAACAAAAGTCCGACCTCCCCGGAAAACCACGCCAATCTCAAGTAGGTTAGGCGCGCCCGTGCGGTCATGCGGCTCCGACCACCTTGGTCGGTTGGAGTCGCTCGGGGGAGTGGTTCTCGTCGTGAACCGTATGAGATGCGGTGGCGAGGTGGCTTTGAAAATTCGGACGGGTCGCTAAGTGGAAACGTCGAGGGGGGCGAGTCGGTCATGGCAGGCTCTCGGGAGACCTCTGCGCATCGCTGCTGCCACAGCCGCCGTCAATCACTGACCGCTTGATCCGATGCGCGGCGATCGCAACCGATCCGTGCCGAACAGGCAAGCAAACTCAGAGGCTTGCGCAAAGCTGAACGAGAGCGTGGCCGCACTCGACGCAGTGGATCCGCCATGATCAACCTGGTGCCTGCGTCCAGGCTGGCGCCCGTGTCCAACTAATCTGGCGCTGCTGTCCAATTTGCTTGGCGCTTGTGTCCAGTTGGTCTGGTTTTCGTGTCCAGTGGCCTGGTTTTTTGCAACTCGCAAGGGCGGGGGCTCGAGGTGCGTGGTGTCCTGCTTGACATTACTGATCGCAAGGCCACCGAGGCCAAGCTGCACCGAGTGACCCAGCTCTACGCTGCACTCAGTCAGTGCAACCAGGCCATCGTGCGCTGTTCGAGCGAGAAGGAACTTTTTCCGCAGATCTGCCGGGATGCCGTGCAGTTCGGCGGCATGAAGATGGCGTGGATCGGAAAGGTCGATGTTGGCGCGGGGCGGGTAAGGCCCATCGCCGTGTTCGGATCCGGCATCGAGTATCTCAAGAGTATCGAGATCCACATCTCTGCGGATAGTCCGACCGGCCGCGGTCCCGTGGCTACCTCTTTGCGTGAAGCTAGGCCGATCTGGTGCCAAGACTACCAGCACGACCCGGCTACCGCGCCCTGGCATGCACGGGGCGCCCAGTACGGGTGGCGCTCGATGGCGGCACTGCCGCTGCTGCGCGATGGCGAGCCCACACGTGTATTCGCTGTCTATTCGGATGCGAAAGATGCCTTCGACGAAGCGGCGCAGAAGCTTCTGGTTGAGATGGCGATGGACATCAGTTTCGCCATGGATCGGTTCGCCAGCGAGCGCCAGCGCAAGCGGGCCATCGAGGACCTTCGCGTCAGCGACCAGCATCTACGGACCATCATTGAAACTGAGCCGGAGTGCGTCAAAGTCGTTGACAGGCATGGCGTGCTCGTTGAGATTAATCGTGCGGGTCTGACCATGCTCGAGGCGGATTCGATCGAGTCAGCCCGCAGGCATCCTCTGGTCGACTACCTGCCACCTGGGCATCGCGCGGCATTCATGGCGCTGCACCAGCAAGTGATGAACGGCGAGAGCGGGACGCTAGAGTTCGAGTTAGTGGGCCTGAAGGGAACCCGGCGCTGGGTCGAAACCAACGCCGCTCCCATGCGTGATGCCCAAGGCGCCGTAGTGAGCCTACTCGGCATTACCCGCGATATCACCGAACGCAAGCATGCCGAGAGTCGGATCCAGTATCTGGCCAATTACGACGCGCTCACCGGGCTGCCCAACCGCAACCTTCTTGCCGATCATGTCCAGTATGCCATCAGCCTGGTGCGGCGTGGCCATGAGAACCTGTGCGTGATGTTTGTCGACCTCGATCGCTTCAAGGACATCAACGACACGCTTGGCCACAGCTTAGGCGATGCCTTGCTGATCGAGACCGGCAAACGCCTGCAGTCTGTCTTGCGCGATGCTGACACGGTGTCACGATTGGGCGGCGACGAATTTGTCGTTGTCCTGTCCGACACCGGCGCACAGGCGGCGGTTCATGTTGCGGAGAAATTGCTCAGTGCCATCTCATTACCCCACCGGATCGGTCAATTTGATTTGGTCGTCACGGCGTCAATCGGGATTGCCATTTATCCGAACGATGGCGAAGACCTTGAGACTCTGTCCCGGAGTGCCGACACCGCCATGTACCGAGCAAAACAGGAAGGTCGCAACGGCTATCGTTTTTTCACGACCGAAATGCAAGATCGTGCGATCAGGCATATGAAATTGACCAACGAGATGCAACACGCACTTGAACTGGGGCAATTTCATTTGCACTATCAACCACAGATCGACATCGGTAGCGGAGACGTGGTCGGTACGGAGGCTCTGCAGCGTTGGGATCACCCAGAGTTCGGCAGTCTGTCACCCGCCGAGTTCATCCCCGTCGCGGAGTACAGCGGGCTGATCCTACCGATTGGTGAATGGGTGCTGCGTACGGCAGTGAAGCAGCTGAAGGCATGGATCGATCATGGCCTTCCGCCCATGGTCATGGCGGTGAACCTTTCCGCGGTTCAATTCCGCCATCGAAATCTGCCTGATTTGGTTCGCGAAATTCTTGCCGAAGCACGGTTGCCTTCTGAATATCTGGAGCTGGAGTTGACCGAAAGCGTGGCGATGCACGATCCCCAAGGGGCCATTTCGGTCATGGAGAGGCTCGACGAGTACGGCATCCGCATGTCGATCGACGACTTCGGTACTGGTTATTCATCACTTAGCTACCTGAAGAAATTCAGGGTGCACAAGATCAAGATCGATCAGTCCTTCATGTCTGAGATCAGCTCACGCATTGTGGATCAAGCTATTGTGGCTGCGATCATCAGTATGTCTAAGAGCCTCGGCTTGCTGACCATTGCAGAGGGCGTGGAGACGCCCGCGCAACTGGCCTTTCTTCGCGAGCGTGGTTGCGACCAGGTGCAGGGCTATTACTACTGCAAACCG
>DAIAZB010000447.1 GCA_027443745.1 Thiomonas sp.
CCCTTTCCGTCCTGTGGTGCAAGGCGCAGCCCTTGCCGTGCCGCAACTACCCACCACACTGCCAACGCTGGATGAGTGCATCGGCCTCGACGGCATCACCCCCGATACCGTCGCCGAGCACATCCTGCAACGTTCGCTCGACGGGCACGACCATGTGTTCACCTTGCACGCCGAGCTTGAAGGCGGCAAGCTGTCCCCGGTCTTCGATGCCCTGCTGAGCGGCTGGCAGGCTGCCGGCATGCGCATCGGCAGTGTGTCGGACTACGCCGCCACCCTGGCTCTGGACGCCCTGCCCTTGCGCGGCGTGGCGCAGGGCAGAGTACCGGGGCGTAGCGGGACACTTGCCGTGACGGCTGGCCCGGCCTGAAACGCGACCATCGAAACCCGTGTGCTCAGGCCAGCGGTCTGTTCACACCGCAGGTGGGCCAACCTTCAAGCGCCGCTCATCGCCAGACACATGGCGCCACTCACTGCTTGACTTACAACACGGTTACTCAGTGATTGCGCCCCAGTTGCTCCAGGATCGCCGGATTCTCCAGCGTCGACGTGTCCTGGGTGATGACCTCGCCCTTGGCCAGGGTGCGCAGCAAGCGGCGCATGATCTTGCCTGAGCGGGTCTTGGGCAGGTTGTCGCCGAAACGGATGTCTTTCGGCTTGGCGATGGGCCCGATCTCCTTGCCCACATGGTTGCGCAGCTCGGCGGCGATCTGCTTGCCCTCGTCCCCGGTGGGCACCGGGCGCTTGAGCACGACGAAGGCACAGATGGCCTCCCCCGTCAGTTCATCAGGGCGGCTCACCACGGCGGCCTCGGCCACGAGCGGATGCGAAACCAGCGCCGACTCGATTTCCATCGTTCCCATGCGGTGGCCGGAGACATTGAGGACATCGTCGATGCGGCCGGTGATGGTGAAGTAGCCGGTGTTCGGATCGCGAATGGCGCCGTCGCCCGCCAGGTAATAGCCACGCAACTCCTCCGGGTAGTAGCTTTTCTTGAAACGCTCGGGGTCGCCGTAGATGGTGCGGATCATTGCTGGCCAGGGCTTCTTGATGACCAGGATGCCGCCCGTTCCCCGTGGTAGGTCGTGTCCGACTTCGTCCACCACCTCGGCCACGATGCCTGGAAGCGGCAGGGTGCAGGAGCCGGGCACCATGGGTGTGGCGCCGGGCAGGGGGGTCATCATGTGGCCGCCGGTCTCGGTCTGCCACCAGGTATCGACCACGGGGCAGCGGCCACCGCCGATATGCTGGTGATACCACTCCCAGGCAGCGGGATTGATGGGCTCGCCCACCGTGCCGAGAATGCGCAGCGAGTCAAGCTTGTAGTTGCGCGGGTGTACCGCGGCATTGGTCTCGGCCGCCTTGATGAGCGAGCGAATGGCCGTGGGCGCGGTGTAGAACACCGTCACCTTGTGATCCTGGATCATGCACCAGAAGCGCCCGGCATCCGGATACACCGGCACACCCTCGAACACGACCTCTGTCGCGCCGCAAGCCAGCGGGCCGTAGGCGATGTAGCTGTGGCCCGTGACCCAGCCGATGTCGGCGGTACACCAGAACAGATCATCGGGCTGGATGTCGAAGGTCCACAGCATGGTGAGCTGCGCCCAAAGCAAATAGCCGGCGGTGGAATGCTGCACACCCTTGGGCTTGCCGGTGGAGCCCGAGGTGTAGAGCAGGAACAGCGGGTGCTCGGACTCCACCCATTCCGGTGGGCAGTCGGCGCTTTGCGGGGCGATGAGTTCGTGCATCCAGAGGTCGCGCGGCGGCTTGAAGGCCACCTCGCCACCGGTGCGGCGGTAAACCACCACGTTGCGCACCGTGTCGCAGCCCCCGAGCGTCAACGCCTCATCGACGATGGCCTTGAGTGGCAGCGACTTGCCGCCGCGGCGCTGCTCGTCGGCCGTGATCACGAGCACGGCGCCGGCATCCTGGAT
>DAIAZB010000448.1 GCA_027443745.1 Thiomonas sp.
GATGCGCTGCACGTTGCGCCCGTACAGGAAGGTCGCGCCGAGCTCGCGCGCATGACGCTCCAGCGAGCTGGTGAACATCTGGCAGTCGCCGGTCTCGTCGTTGGGCAGGCGCAGCCCGCCCACCAGGCGGTCGCGCGCCTGTGCCAGCGCCGGCTCGATGCCTTCGAGTTGGTCGCGCTCCAGCAACTGGTGTTCCACGCCGCATTCGCGCAACACCGCGATGTCGCGCTGCGCGGCGTCGAATTGCGCGCGGCTGCGGAACACCTGCAGGGTGCCGGCGGTGCGTTGTTCGTACTGAATGCCGGTGTCGGCGCGCAGCTCGCGCAGGCAGTCGCGACTGTATTCGGCCACGCGCATCATGCGTTCCTTGTTCACCGCGTAGCTGGCGGAGTTGCAGTTGCGCAGCATCGAGGCCATCCAGCGCAGTTGCCACAGCGTGCCGTCGGGGCGGATGGCCAGCGGCGCGTGGCGCTGGAACATCCACTTCAGGGCCTTGAACGGGATGCCCGGCGCGGCCCAGGGGGTCGAATAGCCCGGAGAGACCTGACCCGCGTTGGCGAAACTGGTCTGCAGCGCCGGACCGGCCTCGCGGTCGAGTACCGTCACGTCGGCGCCCGCGCGCGCCAGGTAATAGGCCGTGGTGACGCCGACCACACCGGCCCCGAGAACAATGACTTTCATGGCCCAACTCCCCGCAATCGATGGATGTGGGGAATGTAGGGTCTCCTTGGAAGTGTTTTTCGCTTTTTTATGCAATACTTGCAGGAAACATTGCTGCGCTTGGTCTGCGCACACCTCCATGGAACGCGAAAAACACCAGATCGACCGCATGGATCGCAAGATCCTGGACATCCTGCAGCGCGAGGGCCGCATCGCCATCACCGAACTGGCCGCGCGCGTGGGCCTGACCACCTCGCCCTGCGCGGAGCGGGTCAAGCGCATGGAGCGCGACGGGGTGATCACCGGCTACCACGCGCAGGTGGCGGCGGGCGCGGTGGACAAGCCCCTGCTGGTGTTCGTGGAGATCAAGCTGGCGTCCAAGGGCGGCGACGTGTTCGACGCCGTGCGCGACGAACTGCTGCACATGCCCGAGGTGATGGAATGCCACCTCGTGTCGGGGGACTTCGACTACCTGCTCAAGTTCCGCCTGCGCGACATGCGGGAATATCGCAGCCTGCTCGGCAGCGTGCTCAAGCGCCTGCCCGTGGCGGCCGAGTCGCGCAGTTTCATCGTCATGGAGGAGATCAAGGAGTCGCTGTACCTGCCGCTGGCGCGCTGAGGCCGGGGCGCCGGCGCGCCGCCCATTGGCGCAGCTGGCCGACGATGCCTCGCGGGAAGAAATAGACGCTGAGCACGAACAGCAGCCCCAGCCAGAAGGGCCAGCGTTCGCCCCCGAGCAAGGCGCCCAGCAGGGGCAGGCGGCCGAGCCAGGTGGCATGGGCCGTCGTCAGCAGTCCCTGCAGGTAGGAGCTGGCCACCGCCAGCACCGTGGAGCCGACGAC
>DAIAZB010000449.1 GCA_027443745.1 Thiomonas sp.
GTCGGGGCTGGGGACGACGGCGGCCTCGGCCACGGCCGGGTGGGCGATGAGCACGCTTTCCAGTTCGAAGGGACTGATGCGGTAGTCGGAGGCTTTGAACACATCGTCGATGCGGCCGACGAAGGTGAAGCTGCCGTCGGCGTTGCGCTGCGCCACGTCGCCCGTGTGGTAATGACCGTGGCGCATGGCTTGTGCGGTTTTCTCGGCGTCGCCGGAGTAGCCTGCCATCAGTCCCACCGGACGCGGCTCGAGCGCGACGCAGACTTCGCCTTCATCGGCAGGGTGACCGTCGAGGTCCAGCAGTTCGAGGCGCCAGCCAGGCAGCGGACGGCCCATCGCGCCGGGTTGCAGCGGCTGGCCAGGAGCGTTGCCGACCATGCAGCAGGTTTCGGTTTGCCCGTAGCCGTCGCGGATGGTGATGCCCCAGGCGGCTTGCACCCGGGCAATGATTTCAGGGTTGAGCGGTTCGCCCGCGCCCACCAACTCGCGGAACTTCACGGCGTAGCGCTTGAGGTCCTGCTGGATGAACAGGCGCCAGACCGTGGGTGGTGCGCACAGGGTGGTGACGCCGCAGCGCGCAGCGGCGTCCAGCGCAGCGTCGGCGTTGAAGCGCGTCTGGTTGAAGGCGAAGATGCAGGCCTGCGCGTTCCACGGCGCGAAAAAGCAGCTCCACGCATGCTTGGCCCAACCGGGTGAGCTGATGTTCCAGTGCACATCACCAGGCTGCAGGCCGATCCAGTACATGGTGGACAGGTGACCGATGGGGTAGCTGATGTGGCTGTGCTGCACCAGCTTGGGTCTGGAGGTGGTGCCGGAGGTGAAATAAAGCAGTAGCGGGTCGGCGGCGGCTGTTGGGCCATCGGGTACGAAGTCGGCGGGAGCATCGCCAGCGTCCCTCAGGTGGATCCACGCTGCATGCGCGCCGGTGCAAAAGCGACCGAGCAGGGTTTGTGTCGCGGTGGCGGGCAGGGCGTCGAACTTGGGGGCGTCAGGAGCGGTGGTGAGCACATGGGCGATGCCGGCGCGCGTGATGCGGTCGGCCAGATCGTCGGCGGTCAGCAGGGTGGTGGCCGGGATCATCACCGCGCCAAGCTTGATGCACGCCAGCATCGCATCCCACAGTTCCACACAATTGGGCAGCATGAGCATGACCCGATCGCCACGGTTCACGCCGTGGCTGCGCAGGAAATGGGCCATGCGTTGGCTGCGCAGATGCATGTCGTCGAAACTGTGGCGAGCCTCGGTGCCGCTTTCTTCGACGATCCACAGAGCGGTCTGCGCATTACCGCGCGCCATCGGGTCGAAGTAATCCAACGCCCAGTTGAACTGCAGGGGCCGCGGCCAATGGAATACGGACTGTGCCGCGGGGTGATCAGTGCGCAGGCGCAACAGGGTGTCGCGCGCATCGAGAAATGCCTTTGCGGCTGTATGCATGTCTGTCTCCATCGTTGTTATGGCTGCGGCTCCAGCCTGCCGAGAGAGACTGACATGAAACTGAATGACGGGTCAAGCGCCCTCGTTTTCCAGGTAGCGCTGGGCGTCGAGCGCGGCCATGCAGCCCGTGCCGGCGCTGGTGATGGCTTGCCGATACACATGGTCCTGCACGTCTCCCGCGGCAAACACCCCGGGAACGCTGGTGGCGGTGGCCATGCCGTTCAAGCCGCCCTGGGTGATGATGTAGCCATTCTCCATCGTCAGCTTGCCCTGGAAGATTTCGGTATTGGGCTGATGGCCGATCGCGATGAAGCAGCCGGTGAGGGCGATCTCGGTTTTGGCGCCGGTCTGGCTGTTGCGAATCCGCACGCCGGTCACGCCGCTGGCGTCGCCCAGCACCTCGTCGAGCTCGCTCCACAGCTTGAGTTCGGCCTTGCCGTCCTTCACCCGATCCATCAGCCTGTCGATCAGGATGGGTTCGGCGCGGAATTTGTCGCGGCGGTGAATGACCGTGACCTTGCTGGCGATGCCCGTGAGATAGAGCGCTTCTTCCACGGCAGTGTTGCCGCCGCCCACCACGCACACCGGCTGGTCGCGGTAGAAAAAGCCGTCGCAGGTGGCGCAGCCGGACACGCCCTTGCCCATGAAGGCCTGTTCGCTGGGCAGGCCCAGGTACTTGGCCGAGGCGCCGGTGGCGATGATGAGGGCGTCGCAGGTGTAGATGCCGCTGTCGCCTGTCAGGGTATAGGGTTTGGCGTTGAAATCGACCGTGTGGATATGGTCGAAGACGATCTCGGTGTCGAAACGCTTGGCATGGGCTTCGAAGCGCGCCATCAGTTCCGGGCCCTGCACGCCGTCCACATCCGCCGGCCAGTTGTCCACCTCCGTCGTGGTCATCAACTGCCCGCCCTGGGC
>DAIAZB010000450.1 GCA_027443745.1 Thiomonas sp.
GGGAGCGCCAACGGCAGGGTAACAATGCAGGGCGCAGGGCTTCAATTGGGCGAGCACGTCGCCGGGCTGCGCTGCCCATCGCAAGCGCCTTGGGTGTTCAGGTCGGCGCGACAGGACGGAAAAGACCCAGGAGCGACGCAGGCATCACCTGCCGCATGCCTTCAGTCTCGCCGAGGCGAGGACTTTCCCCCGTGCCCACCGCCGCGCTCCTTCTCCCGCCGCCGATGCTCCCCCTCCGCCATCGCCTTGAAGCGGTTGAGCGATTGCAGCCATAGCGCGTTGTGCTCGGCTTCCTGTTCGCTATCGCCGTCGGGGATGCGGTTGAACGGGATGCGCATGGGTGCGGCGTCGTGTTCCAGCGCGGCCTGCATGCCGCCGAAGTAGACCTTGTGGAGGCCGTATTTCGCGTTGATGCGGTCGACCACGGCGTCGACGGGACGTGCGTGGGCGGTGGGCGCGAACAGCGAGCCGCTGGTCTGCGCGCGCTCGGCGAGGCGGGTGAGGGTGACGCTGACCGACAGCGGCACGCCGCGGGCGGGGCCAGGCAGCGGGCGGTGGCGCACGCGGCCGGTGTCGAGCAGGGTGGCGAGCAAGTGCAGCAGGTTGCGGCTGTCGTCGGTGGGGTCGAAGTGGATGCCGCTTTCCCAGCGCTCGTCGTAGCCGACAAAGCGGATGGCCACCGTCATCGCGCCGGCCAGCAGCTGGTCGCGGCGCAGGCGCATGGCGGCCTTCACTAGCAGTTTCTTGAGCACCGCCAGCGCACCTTCGGGCGTGCGCAGTTCGGGACCGAGCACGTGCGAGTGACCCAGCGAGCTGCGGGTGGTCGGTGCGGCCGGCAGCCATGCGCCGCGCAGCAGGCCCCACATGCGTTCGCCTTCGATGCCGCCCCAGGCGCGGCGCAGCACCAGTTTCGAGGCGGCGGCGAGCTGTGCGACGGTGAAGATGCCTTCGGCGTTGAGGCGCGCCTGCATCGAGGCGCCGATGCCGCAGAGGTCGCGCAGCTTCAGCCCGTGCAGCGCCTGCGGCAGATCGGCCTGTTCGATCACCACCAGGCCGTCGGGCTTGCGCATGTCGGTGGCGGTCTTGGCGAGGAAGTCGTTGGGCGCGATGCCGACGGAGCAGCGGATCGCGCCGCCGGGCGCGGCGAGCGCGATCTCCGCCTTCACCTGTTGCGCGATGCGCTCGGCTTCCGCACGCTGGCGCTGGCGGCCGACCAGCTCGCAGGCCATCTCGTCGATGGAACCAACGTGGGCGATGGGGATGGCGCGGTCGATGGCCAGCTTCAGGCGCCCATGCCACGCCACGTACAGCGGCGGCCGCGCGGTGACGATGGCGATGCCGGGGCACAGTCGCCGCGCGTCGCGCACCATCGTGCCGGTGCCAACGCCATGCGCCTTCGCCTCGTAGCTGGCGGCGATCAGGCTGGTGGTTTCCGCCGCCACCGGCGCCACGCCCACCGGCCGCCCGCGTAGCTCCGGCGTCTCGTGCTGTTCCACCGAGGCGAAGTAGCTGTTGAAGTCGATGAAGAGGCTGCGCAGGGTCATGACGTAGGTATAGCGCACCGCTGTCGCGCGGGGCGAGACCCGGCATTGCGCAACTTCCCCCGGACGACCCACGGGCGCACCCGGCAGCGGCAGGGAAGGGCCTTGATGTGGCAGCGGGCGATGGCGGTCCGCCCGCCGTCGCGCCGCGCTTATGGCCCGTCGATGGCGACCACCGCGATGGACTTGGCGGGCAGCTCGAAGGCCAGCCTGCCGTGCTCGTTGCGCCCCGCATAGGCGACGGGATGGATGGCGTCCGGTGCGGCAAAGGTGTTGCGGCTGTCCATCTTCGGCCCAGTGAGGATCTGGCCGATCGCCGTGCCGGCCATCGCGGTGACGACATGCGCAGCGCGGTCGGGATCGAGGTTGACCAGCGCGAGGTAGAGCTTGCCGTCGGTGCCGCGCGCCACCGAGGCATCCACCATCGGCAGCACGTGCTTGCCCTCCACGTAATGCGGCCCGCCGACCGTAGCCGGGTAGGGCGTCGCACCTTGGAACGGCCCGCACATGCGGAAGACGTGGTAGGTGGGCGTCAGCAGCATCTTGTCGCCGTCGGTGAGCACCATGGCCTGCAGCACGTTGACCATCTGCGCGATGGCCGCGAGCTTCACGCGGTCGCTGTGGCGGAAGAAGATGTCCAGCGTCA
>DAIAZB010000451.1 GCA_027443745.1 Thiomonas sp.
AGGCCAACGACGACGATGCTCAAGCCGAGCACACGGGTCATGTAGACCGGCAGCACCGCATGGATGAGTTCGGACGACATGTCCATGAACAGGCTCACCCAGCCGAGCAGCCAGACGGTGCGCGGCAGGCGCGTGTTCGGCGTGGGATTGGGGCGCGTTTCGGGCAGGGTGTTCAAGGGCGGGGACGCCGACGGCGTGAAAAAATGGGAGCAGCGCTGCATGTTGTGATGCAGGGCCTGATGCAGCGGTTAAGCGCAGTCTAAGACCCTGGCCCGATACTGCAAGACATCCCGCTGCGGCACAATCCAACTCCCCCACCCTCCACATTTCCATGCGCCTGCTGCTTGTCGAAGACGATGCCATGATCGGTGAGAGTGTGCTCGACGCGCTACGCGGCGACGGCTACGCGGTGGACTGGGTGCGCGACGGCCAGATGGCCGACGCCGCCTGGAGCACCGAGCATTACGACCTCGTGCTGCTCGATCTCGGCCTGCCCCGGCTCGACGGTTTGCAAGTGCTGAAAAAAGCGCGCGCACGGCACGATCGCACCCCGGTGCTCATCGCCACCGCGCGCGATGCGGTGCAGGCCCGCATCGCCGGACTCGATGCCGGGGCCGACGACTATGTGCTCAAGCCCTATGACCTCGACGAGTTGCAGGCCCGCATCCGCGCCTTGCTGCGCCGCGCCGCCGGCCGCGCCGAGCCGGTGTTCGAACACGGCCCGGTGCGCCTGAACCCGGCCACCCACGAAGCCACCTTCGAGGCCCAGCCGGTGCCACTCTCACAGCGCGAATGGGCGGTGCTGGAAGCGCTGATCGCGCGCCCCGGCGTCATTCTCTCGCGTACCCAACTCGAAGAAAAACTCTACAGTTGGAAAGACGAAATCTCCAGCAACGCGGTCGAGGTGTATGTCCACAGCCTGCGCAAAAAGCTGGGGGCTGATTTCATCCGCAACATTCGCGGCATGGGGTATGTGATTTCACGCGAGATCCCGGCGGCGCATCATGGCACGGGGGCCAGCCCTGCCGACACGGCACGCGGCGACAGCGGTGACGCAGGCGATGCGGGAGACGATGCGTGAAATCCCTGCGCGCTCAATTGCTGGTGCTGCTCACCGCGGCTGTGCTGCTTGCCGCCCTGGTGCAGGCCGTGGTGGTGTTCAACAGTGCCATGCGCGAAGCCGATGCGGTGTTCGACTACCACCTGCAGCAACTGGCGCTGTCGCTGGCCAGCGGCGACCTCGGGCTGCCGGGCTTTGGCCCGAATGCCGACGACCACAACGGCGTGGACTACGTGGTGCAGGTCTGGGCCCCGGACGGCCAGCGCATCTATGTTTCGCGCCCGCGGCTGGAACTGCCGGATCAGGCGGTGCTGGGCTATGCCAATGTCGGGGTCGGCGGGCAGCAATGGCGTGTGTTCTCCATGCAGGCGGGCGGGCGCACCATCCAGGTGGCACAGCCCTTGCTCAGCCGTCGCGCCCTCGCTCTGACCTTCGCCTTCAATTCCGTCTGGCCCATGTTGCTGATCGCACCACTCTTGCTGCTGGCCGTGGCCTGGGTGGTGCGGCGTTCGCTCAAACCCTTGCGCTCGCTGTCGCAGGAGTTGGAAAACCGGGCCGCCACCTCTTTCGATCCCATCGACCCGCAACCGGTGATGCAGGAAATGCAACCCGTGGTGCGCGCCATGAACGGCCTGTTCACACGCACCCGCCAAGCCTTCGACACACAGCAGATGTTCGTGGCCGACGCCGCCCACGAATTGCGCTCGCCGCTGGCCGCGCTCAAGGTGCAGATCCAGATGCTCGGCCGCGCACAGGACGAGGCTACCCGCCAGATCGCGCTGCAGCGCCTGGGCTCCGGCCTGGACCGCGCCACGCACCTGGTCGAGCAACTGCTCGCCCTGGCACGCGCCGACTCCAGCGGCCAAGAGGCCGCCGCGCCCAGCTCGCTCACCCAGGCTGCGCGGCTGGCCTTGTCCGACACGCTGGAGCTGGCACAAACACGCGGTGTCGACGCCGGGCTGGAGCAGGCCGAGGATCTCACCGTGAACGCCCCGCCCAACGGCCTGCGCATGCTCGCGCGCAATCTGGTGGACAACGCCTTGCGCTACACCCCGGCTGGCGGACGGGTGGACGTGCGGGTGCGGCAGGAAGGCGGCCGGGCCGTGCTCGAAGTGGACGATTCCGGCCCCGGCATTCCGGTGGACGACCGGGCGCGCGTGTTCGATCGTTTCTACCGCCGCGAGAACGCGCCACCCGGCGGCAGCGGCCTGGGCCTGGCCATCGTGCAAAGCGTGGCGGAACGCAGCGGCGCCCAGCTCAGCCTACTGGATTCACCCCTCGGCGGGCTGCGGGTGCGAGTGGAATTCCCGGCCGCGGTAGCGCCTGCCGATACACAGGTTGTCGCGTCAATCGACCCGCCGGCCACCGAACACCGGCCGGCAGCCCGATAACCAGGCGCTCAGGACGCCTGCGCTTCCAGGTCAAACGCCTTGTGCAAGGCACGCACGGCCAGTTCCAGGTACTTTTCCTCGATCAGCACCGAAACCTTGATTTCGGAGGTGGAAATCATCTGGATGTTGATGCCTTCCTCCGACAGCGTGCGGAACATCTTGCTGGCGACGCCGGCGTGCGAACGCATGCCGACACCGACGATGGACACCTTGCAGGCTTTCGGGTCGCCGATGATGTCCTTGGCGCCGATGTGCGCCTGGATGCTGGTCTTGAGAATATCCAGCGTGCGGGCGTAGTCGCCGCGGCCGACGGTGAAAGAAAAATCGGTATAGCCGTCGACGCTCTGGTTCTGCACGATCATGTCGACATCGATGTTCGCGCCGCCCACTGCGCTCAGAATTTGGTAGGCGATGCCGGGGCGATCGGGCACGCGCACGACGGTGATCTTGGCTTCATCGCGGGCGAAAGCGATGCCGGAGACAACGGCTCGTTCCATGGTCTGGTCTTCCTCGAAGGTGATGAGAGTGCCGCTGCGCATTTCCTGCTCCAGTGGGATATCCCAGGGCGTAAGGCTGGAGAGCACGCGCAAGCGCACACGGTATTTGCCGGCGAATTCCACCGAGCGCGTCTGCAGCACCTTGGAGCCGAGGCTGGCCATTTCCAGCATTTCTTCAAAGGTGATGGTGGACAGCTTGCTGGCCTCCGGCACGACGCGCGGGTCTGTGGTGTAGACGCCATCGACATCGGTGTAGATCTGGCATTCGTCGGCGCCCAGCGCCGCGGCCAGCGCCACGCCCGAGGTGTCGGAGCCGCCACGGCCCAGGGTGGTGATGTTGCCGGCATCGTCGACGCCTTGGAAACCGGCAACGACGACGATCATGCCGGCATCCAGATCGGCACGCATGCGCGTCTGGTCGATGGAT
>DAIAZB010000452.1 GCA_027443745.1 Thiomonas sp.
GATCACCAGCGGCAGCGGCGGCAGCCCCTCGCTGGCGACCCTGCCGGCCAGCGTCTCGCCGCCCAGGCGTTCCATCGCGATGTAGGGGCGGCCGTCGTCGGTCTCGCCGGCGTCGAAGATGGTGACGACGTTGGGGTGGACGAGGTGCCCGGCCGCGCGTGCCTCGGCGAGGAAGCGCCGCCGGTAGGCTGCGTCGGCGGCCACGTGGTGGTGCAGGCACTTGATCGCGACCTGGCGCTGGATGCCGGGATCGAAGCCCGCGTAGACCACCGCCATCGCGCCCTCGCCCAGCACCCCGTCGATGCGGTAGCGCCCGATCGTGGGTGGTACGGCGGCACGGGCATCCACGAGGCAGTCCTCAGCGCAGCCGCCAGGCCAGGCCGGCGAGGGTGGTCAGCACCGCCAGCACCAGCAGGCCGACGGCCAGCCGCTTCGAACTGCCGAGGCGGGTACTGCGCGGGTCGCGGGTCAGGAAGACGAATTCGGCCTGGCCCAGCCGGATGCGATCGCCGTGGCGCAGCACCGACTCGTGGATGCGCTGCCCGTTGACGAAGGTGCCGTTGGTGGACAGCGTGTTCATGATCACGTAGTGGCCCTGCTGGTTCATGATCCATGCGTGCGAGGCCGACACGCTGGGGTCGCTGATCACGATGTCGTTGTCGCCGCGCCGGCCGACCGTCTGCCGGCCGGGGCGCACCGTGTGGCGCAAGCGGTCGTGTTCGCCACCGACGGTTTCGAGCACCGGCTCGTGGACGCTGGCGCGGCCGGTCGGTGCAGGTGCCAGCCTGTCGGCCTGCAGGCGAAGCTCTTCCGGGGAAAACAATCGCGTGCCCTGGGGCCCTGCTGAACGTCGTGGCATCGGCTTGTGCTGGCTCATGGCGGTGCTTGGCTATCCGGTTCGTCACTATAGCCAATCGCCGTGCCGATTCTGTCGATGCCGCCTCGGCCCGGCGTGCCGGCAAGTGAAGCATGCCGCAGCGTCGTGCCGACGCTGCGGATACCGCGCCGCCCTGGATGCACGCATGCCCGTCCTGCGCCGGGGCCGTTGTTACGCACTGTTACCGAGCGTTGCCGTGCCGACATGCCGGAGTGGCGGTGGCTGTCTAGCGTTGAGGTTCACGCAACCACCACCGGGAGTACGACATGGACACCACGTTCGCACCCATCGCGCTGGATGCCCCCAATCCGCAGCCGCCCCAGGGCGAGACGCTGTCCGGGCTGGATATCGCGCAGTTGCAGAAATACGTGGTCGTGACGCGGCGGAAGGTGAGGGCGGGCCAGTACCTGTACCGGAACGGCCAGCCGTTCCGCGCGCTGCACCTGGTGCACGCAGGGTTCCTGAAGACCTGCGAGCTGTCGGAGGACGGCCGCGAGCAGGTGACGGGATTCCGCATGCGCGGCGACCTGCTTGGCGTCGAATCGATCGGCCTGGTGTCCCCTTGATTTTGCTTCCCAGAGTTGCGCCAGTCGACGCAGGTTAAGTCATTGAATTGAAAGTAAAATTCTTCGCGAGCCGAGAAGATGTCCCAGTAAATC
>DAIAZB010000453.1 GCA_027443745.1 Thiomonas sp.
AACTGCAGGCTGTCGTTGACGTAGGAAATGATGGGATCGAAGCCGATGCCCAGCGCGTTGCTTTCCGACAGGCTGATCTTGAGCAGGACGAAAAAGGGCGCGAGCAGGAAGGCAATGAGCCAGAGCTGGGGCGAGCCGATGACGGCGAGCCGGCCCCAGTTGAAGAGCTTCGCGGGACGCTTGTCAGGCGTGGAGGGAACGAGGTCTGCCATGAGGACGAGCCTTCAATCGACGATGACCACGGGCGAGGTGGCAGCCCAGCTCGCGGTGACCGCGGTGCCGACATCGAAAGGGTCGGCATGGCGGTCGGCGTTGGACACCGTGACGCGCAAGTGCCGCTGCGTCGGCAGTTGCAGTTCGTACACGGTGTAGCTGCCCATGTAGGAGCGTGCGGAGATCACGCCGCGCACGGCGTTGTGGGGGTGTGTCTGATGCCCGGCGTCGAGCAGGATCTTCTCGGGGCGCAGGGCCACGTTCAATTCCATGCCCAGGGTGCCGGCGATGCCGTGGCCGATGTGGAACAGGCCGTCGTCGCAACGCACTTCGCAGTGATCGGGCTCGTCGGTGACGAGACGGCCTTCGAACAGGTTGACGTTGCCGATGAAGTCGGCGACGAAACGGGTTTGCGGGTGCTCGTAGATTTCGCTGGGCGTTCCCAGTTGCAGGAAGCGGCCCTCACGCATCACGGCGATGCGGTCGGCCATGGTCATGGCCTCTTCCTGATCGTGCGTGACCATCACGCAGGTCACGCCGACCTTGCGCAGGATGCTCACCAGTTCGAGCTGGGTGCGCTCGCGCAGCTTCTTGTCGAGCGCGGCCAGCGGCTCGTCGAGCAGCAGCATCTTGGGACTCTTGGCCAGGCTGCGCGCCAGGGCCACACGCTGCTGCTGGCCGCCGGAGAGCTGGTGCGGCTTGCGCTTGGCGTAGGGTTTGAGCTGCACCAGGTCGAGCATCTGCTCGACGCGCTGGTCCACGGCTGGCTTGTCCATCTTGTCGCGGCGCAGGCCGAAGGCGATGTTGTCGAACACCGTGAGGTGCGGGAACAACGCGTAGGACTGGAACATCATGTTGATCGGCCGCTCGTAAGGCGGCAGATCGGTGATGTCCTCGCCTGCCAGGAACACCCGGCCGCTGCTGGGTGTCTCGAACCCGGCGAGCATGCGCAGCAAGGTGGACTTGCCGCAGCCCGAGGAGCCGAGCAGGGCGAAGATTTCGCCCTTGGCGATGTCGAGTTCGATGTTGTCGACCGCGGTGACATCGCCGAAGCGCTTCGTCACCTGGTCGATCTTGAAAAAGGCTTCGCCCGTTGGAGGCAGGGGCGCCGCCTTGTTGCTGGTCTCCACCATGTTTGAGTTCTCGTGGCTTGCGCTGGAAATGGCCGCCTGCTGCGCGTGGTGTCGGGCAGCGGGCGGCACCGTCTTTACAGACCGGTCTTGAACTTGGTGTAGAGGCGGGTCACCAGGCGGCGTTCCTCGCTGGTGTAGACCTTGGGCGGAATGAGCTTGTTCATCATCGCCTGGTCGAGGAAGACATAGTCGTTGTCTTTCACGCGCGGCAGCACCATGGGCAGCGAGGCAGGAACCGGGTTGGCGTAGTACACCGTGTTGGTGTCGGCGGCGCAGACCTTGGGCTGCAGGCGGTAGTTGAGGAATTTGTAGGCGTTGTCGACATGCTTGGCATCGGCCGGGATGTCCATGGTGTCGATGAAGATGACGGCGCCATGAGTGGGCGGGAAGACCTTGATGTCCACCCCGTTCTTGGCTTCCTTGGCGCGGTGCGAGGCGATGCCCATATCGCCCGACCAGCCGAGCGCGGCGCAGATGTTGCCGCCGGCCAGATCGTTGATGTAGCCGCTGGACGAGAACTCGCTCACGTCGGGGCGGATTTTTTGCACCATGGCATAGGCTTTCTCGAAGTCGGCCGGGTTGCTGGTGGCTTGCGGGATGCCGAGATAGTTGAAGGCCGCCTCCAGGATGTCGCCCCCGGAATCGAGGAAGGAAATGCCGCAGGACTTGAGCTTGTTGGCATAGGTGGGGTTGAACACCAGATCCCAGGGATTGGCCGGCATGGGCGTGCTGCCCAACGCCTGCTTGACCTTGCCCACGTTGATGCCCACCGTGGTGTAGCCCCACATCCAGGGGATGAGGTATTTGTTGCCCGGATCGACCTGCGCCAGCAGTTTCATCAACTCGGGGTTGAGGTTCTTGTAATTGGGAATCTTGGACTTGTCGATGGGCAGAAGCAGGCCGCCCTTGATGTCGATGGCGGCCCAGTTGGACGAGGGCACGACGAGGTCGTAGCCGGTATCGCCAGCCACCATTTTGGCGAACAGCGTCTCGTTGGAATCGAAGGTGTCATAGCGCACCTTGATGCCGGTTTCCTTCTCGAAATCGGGCACCGTGGTGGGCGCGATGTAGTCGGACCAGTTGTAGATGTTCAGGACGTTGTCGGCCGCCGCGGCCGGCTGGCTGGCGCTGAAGCCCAGCGTCGCGAGGCCCAGCGCCAACGTGGACACCAGTTTGGCCGCGATCGAGAGGGTCGAAAGCGGCGATTTCTGACTCGGTTTGCGATGCATCAAAACTCCCCTTTGAAGTGGTTAGACCGGTTGTGACAAGCGCGTGAGTGATTTATGCAAGTTTGATGCCAATAAAGCGTGATTCGTCGCTTCGCATCTGCCCAGGCGT
>DAIAZB010000454.1 GCA_027443745.1 Thiomonas sp.
AACCTGGTGAATGCCAGCTACGCCCTGATTCTGGCGCGGCAGCGCCTGATGCTGCCCGTGGTCGGATGGTTCGCGCTCTGCCTGGCGGCAGTGCTGCTCTGGACCGGATGGCTCTGACCGTGAACGCTCCATGACATCCCCCCCGACTCCAGCCGCCGGCTCGGCGCCACCGCAGCCTGCTTCGGCGCAAGGCCTGCCGCCCACGGATCCAGCCGAAGGCCTTGGCCATGCGGATGCGGCGCAGCGCCTCACCCGTTTCGGCCCCAATGCCATTGCCGATCCGGTCGCGCCGGCCTGGCGGCAACTGGTGGTCAAATTCTGGGCTCCGGTGCCGTGGATGCTCGAGGCCGTGATCGTGCTGCAGATCATGCTCGGGCGCGGGCTTGAGGCGCTGGTCATCGCCGTGCTGCTGGTGTTCAACGCCATGGTGTCGTTCGTGCAGGAACAGCGCGCCCAGGATGCGCTGGCGCTGCTGCGCAAGCAGTTGCATGTGCGCGCACGCGTGCTGCGCGACGGCCAGTGGAGCCGGATTCCAGCCGAACAGGTGGTGCCGGGCGACATCGTGCATGTGCGCGCCGGCGACATCGTGCCCGCCGATCTGCTGCTGCAAGATGGTGCGGTGGCGCTGGATCAGGCCGCGCTCACCGGCGAATCGCTACCCGTGGACGCGGGCGCCGGAAAACCCGCTTACACCGGTTCCATCGTGCGCCAGGGCGAGGCCACAGGGGCGGTCACAGCGACCGGCGCGCGCACGTTTTTCGGCCATACAGCCGAGCTGGTACGCAGCGCCAGCAGCCCCAGCCACATGCAGCGCACCATCTTCGCCATCGTCAAGCGGCTGGTGGTGTTCGACGCCGTGCTGGTGGCGCTGGTCGTCGGCTTCGCGTTGTGGCATCAACTGCCGTTGCTCGACACCGCCGTGTTCGCGCTGATGCTGCTGGTGGCTTCGGTGCCGGTGGCTCTGCCCGCCACCTACACCCTGGCCACGGCGGTGAGCAGCCAGTTGCTGGCGCACCATGGCGTGCTGGTCACGCGCCTGCCCGCCGTGGAAGAGGCCGCGGCGATGGACACCCTGGTCTGCGACAAAACCGGCACGCTGACACAAAACAGCCTGAGCTATGCCGGGGCGGTACCCCTCGTGAGAACACCCGAGGCCGACTCCAGCCGTCCCATGCCTCCAGAGGAGCCCGAGGCGAATGCGGCCGCTGCGGGTGTACTCGCTGCCAACGCCGACGACGACGCGCTGCTGCGCGCCGCCGCGCTGGCCAGCGACGACGCCACCCAAGACCCGCTCGACCTCGCCCTGCTCGCCCCAGCGCGGGAACGCAATCTGCTGGCGGATGCGCCGACGCGCAGCGCGTTTCATCCCTTTGATCCGAGCACGCGCCGCAGCGAGGGGGTGTACCTCGTCGACGGCCAGCCGTGGCACGCGGTGAAGGGCGCCGCCACCGTCATCGGCCCGCTGTGCCGTCTCGACGTTCAGCAGCGGGCCGCACTCGACGCCGCGGAGCACCGGCTCGCCGCCAACGGCGCGCGCGTGCTGGCGATAGCCGCCGGCCCGGTGGACGCACTGCAACTGCTCGGCGTGGTGGGCTTGTCCGACCCGCCGCGGCCCGACGCCGCCGCGCTCATCGCGCAAATCCGCGAACTGGGCGTGCGCGTGTGCATGGCCACCGGCGATGCTGAAGAAACCGCGCGCGCCATCGGCGCGCAGCTCGGCATCGGCACGCGCGTGTGCCAGGCCGAGGGACTGCGGGACGGCAACGTGGCGCAAAACCCCGAGAACTGCGACCTCTATGCCCGCGTCCTGCCGGAGGACAAGCACCACATCGTCGTTGCGCTGCAGAAGGCCGGACATGTCACCGGCATGACCGGCGACGGCGTGAACGACGCACCCGCGCTGCGTCAGGCCGAAATGGGCATTGCCGTGGCCAGCGCCACCGATGTGGCCAAGGCCGCCGCCGGGGTGGTGCTGACCGACCCTGGTCTGGGCGGTGTCTTGACCGTGGTGCGGGCCGGACGCGAGGTGCACCGTCGCATGCTGACCTACACCTTGAACAAGACCCTCAAAGTGTTCGAGATCACCGTGTTCCTCACGCTGGGTTTGCTGCTCACCGGAGGGTTCCTGGTCTCGCCCCTGCTCATCGTGCTGATGCTGTTCGCCAACGACTTCGTCACCATGAGCATCGCCACCGACCGCGTGCGCCTGACGCCGACCCCGCAGCACTGGGACGTGCGCAGACTGGTTGCCGCCGCTGCCGGCTTCGCTTCGCTTTCGCTGGTGTTTTCAATCGCGTTTTACTTCATTGCCCGCAGCGCCTGGGGGCTGGATGGCCACCAAAGCCAGACCCTGGCCTTCCTCATCCTGGTGTTCACCAATCAGGCCGGCATCTATGCCCTGCGCACCAACACCCCGCTGTGGAGCCTTGCCCCATCGCGCTGGATGGCCATGGCCAGCATCGGTGATCTGACCATCGTCAGCCTGCTCGCCGGTCTGGGCGTGCTGATGGCGCCCTTGCCATGGAGCTTGATCGTCCCGCTGCTGGCCTCCAGCGTGGTCTTTTCCGTCGTGCTGGACGCCGCCAAACGTCCGCTGTTCAAACACTTCGCCATCGCCTGAAAGGATGATCCGCATGTCCACCCCCAGCACCACGGCACCTGTGCCCAACATCAATGCCCCGCTTTTCTGGCCCATGCAACTCGCCGCCAGCCTGGCCGGGCAAGGCCTGGAGCTGGCCGCACGCAACGTGAAATTTCTCGGCAAGGAGGTCCGGCTGCATGGCGGCATCAAGCCCAAGCTCGCCACCGCGCACACGCAGCGGCTGAAGCTGCGCACGCTGGATCTGTGCGACTACTCCGCACCCGCCGCGAACGGCATTCCCACCCTGGTCAACGCCCCTTATGCCGGGCACAGCTCGATGATCGCCGACTACCACGAGGGCCAAAGCCTGATGCAGACCCTCAAGGCCAGCGGCGTCCGGCACTTGTTTCTCACCGACTGGCATTGCGCCACGCTGGACATGAAGGACCTCGAAGTCGATCAGTACCTCGCCGAACTTCTCGCCTGCGTGGATGACCTCGGTGGACGGGTCAACGTCGTCGGCCTGTGCCAGGGCGGCTGGATGGGTGCGATGCTGGCGGCGCGCTATCCCGACAAGGTCGCCAGCCTGGTGCTGGCCGGCTCGCCCATCGACACCCATGCCGGCAAAGGCCCGCTGGTGAAGATGGTGAAAGAAAGCCCAATGGGCTTTTACGCCGATCTGGTGGCCAGCGGCAGTGGGCTGATGCTGGGCAAGACCATGCTCGTTGGCTGGAAGAACATGCACCCCGAACAGCACTATGTGCAGGAGCACATCGACCTGTACGAGCACATCGACGACCCGGCGTGGCTGTCCAAGACCGAGGCTTTCGAGCGCTGGTACGAAAACCCGCTCGACCTGCCGGGCCGTTGGTACCTGCAGGTTGTCGATCAACTGTTCAAACAGAACCTGTTGGCCAGAAACAGGTACGTCGCGCTGGGGCGCACGCTCAACCTCAAGGACATCACCTGCCCGTTGTATCTGCTGGCGGGTGAAGACGACGACATCACCACGTATGAACAGGTGTTCGCTGCCGAAACCTTGTGCGGTACGCCCGCAAGCCGGATCGACAAGCGCACGGTGCCGGGCGGGCATGTTGGCTTGTTCATGGGTGCGCGCACGCTGAAGGAGGTTTGGCCGAAAATCGCCGCCTGGATTTGCGAACGCCGCTGAACTTGCCGACTCCCCTGTGCGCTCAGGCGAGGTATTGCCCGCCATTGATCGACAGGGTCGAGCCGGTGATGAAACCGGATTGCTCATGCGCCAGGAAGGCCACGGCATGGGCGATTTCTTCGGGCTGTGCCAGGCGCCCGAGTGGAATCTGCGCCACGATGCTTCGCAGCACCTCGGTCGCGACGGCAGCAACCATGTCGGTCGCCGTGTAGCCCGGCGCTACCGTGTTGACGGTAATGCCCTTGCGCGCGGACTCCAGCGCCAGCGCCTTGCTGAAGCCGATGACGCCGGCCTTGGCGGCCGCATAGTTGGTCTGGCCGAACTGGCCCTTCTGGCCGTTGATCGAGGTGATGTTGATGATGCGGCCCCAGCCCCGCCCGCGCATGCCGGCAATCACCGCGCGGCTCATGTTGAAGCAGGCGTCGAGGTCGGCGTCGATCACCGCGCGCCATTGCGCAGGGGTCATGTTGTGCAGGCTGGCATCGCGCGTGATGCCGGCGTTGTTGACCAGGATGTCGACACCCTGGGCAAAATCCGTCTCCACCTGTTGCACGCCGGCGGCGCAGGCATCGAAGTCGCTGGCGTCCCACGGATACGCCGCGATGGCCGTGGCATCCCTGAACGCCCTGGCTGCCACCTCATTGCCTCGGTAGGTGACGACGACGCGGCAACCGTCTTGCTGCAAGCGCCGTGCAATGGCCGCGCCGATGCCGCGCGTGCCGCCGGTAATCAGAGCCAGTCGTGTCATGCAGGTCTCCTGTGCCGCTGCAAGCCTCGATCTTGGGGCTGCGCCTGCTCCACCCGAATCCGCGCCAGCTGCAAGCCAAAACCCTGCGCCGAGTCAGAGCCCCCCAGCCCTGCAACCCATTCACCCCACATGGCATTTCAACGCGCAGCTCGGAGGCTGAGTGGTGGGCTTGGCCACGTTTTCAGGCTGATGGATTGCGCTCGTGGGGTTGCCGCGCTGCTGCATGCCTCACCACCGCTGGTGTCGCATGGCGCACGTTGTCGGCCATGATCTTGACCGCCTTGCCCTGCGACTCCTGCATCGCCTCCAGAGCCTGCGTGGTGAAGTTCATGAAGCTTTGCATCAGGCTTGCCGCCGGACTCGAACTGTGGCTGCCA
>DAIAZB010000455.1 GCA_027443745.1 Thiomonas sp.
CTGCTGTTGTTGCAGCGCCGGGTGAATGACGGCGTCGATGTGCCCGGCCTGGCCGTACACGTGCTTCGGATCCTGCAGAGGCTTGAGGTCGAAGCGCGCCCAGATGCCCAGGGGCTTCCAGGCGGTGACCACGATCCACTGTTTGCGCGCGATGGCGCGCTGCAGCTGCGCCTGCATCGCCGCCGTGGAGCTGGTCAGCAGCGACAGGTCGTGCAGCCCGTAGGTCTTGATCGCCTTGCGGGTGTTGATCATCACGCCGGCGCCGGCCTCGATGCCCACGATGCGGTTGCCGAACTTGGCATGGTGGGCCTCGAGCTGCTCGATGCTGTCCAGGGGCACGTAGCTGGGAACCGCCAGGCCCAGCCAGGTGCCGCTGGTCACCGGGCCGAGGTCGACCAGCTTGTCCTTGTAGCGCTCCCAGTAGACATGGTGGGTCGTGGGCAGCCACGCGGTCAGCGTGGCGTCGGCGCGCCCGCCGGCCACGGCGGCCCACATCGGCCCGGCCTCGGTGCTGATCAGCTCGACCTGGCGGTGCAGGTCCTTGCGCAGGATCTGCGCGGCGATGTGGGTGGTCAGGTCACTGCTCGGCCACGACCGCACATAGGTCAGACGCACCTTGTCGCCGGCGGCCAGCGCCTGCGCCGGCCACCAGGCGGCGGTCGCCGCGGCGGCGGCGCCGAAGGCTACGAAATCTCGTCGTTGCATCATCGTTTCTCCTGGTTGAGTCGACCCAGCGACTGGGTCACGCGATCGAGAATGATGGCCAGGATCACCACGCACAGCCCGCCGACGAACCCCTTGCCGACGTCGAGCTGGGTGATGCCTTCCAGCACCACATTGCCCAACCCGCCGGCACCGATCATCGCGGAGATGACCACCATCGACAGGCCGAGCATGATGGATTGATTGACCCCCGCCATGATCGACGGCAGCGCGGTGGGGACCTGGACCTTCAGCAGCAGCTGCCACCACGTGGCTCCGAAGGACTGCGTGGCCTCCACCAGTTCGCCGGGCACCTGGCGAATGCCCAGCGCGGTCAGGCGGATCAGCGGCGGCAGCGCGAAGATGGTGGTGGAGATCACGCCCGGCACCAGGCCCAGCCCGAAGAAGATCACCGCCGGCACCAGGTAGACGAAGGCCGGCATCGTCTGCATCACGTCGAGCACCGGACGCAACCCGCGCTCGAGCATGCGGCTCTTGGCGGTGAGAATGCCCAGCGGCACGCCGACGAGCAGCACCAGCACCTCGGCCGCCAGCACCAGCGCGAGGGTCTTGTTCAGATCCTCCCAGAAGCCGAGGTTCCAGACCAGCCCCAGCCCGAGCACGCTGAACAGGGCCAGGCTCCAGCCGCCGGGGCGGCGCCATCCCAGCGCGCCCAGGGAGATCAGTGCGACCACGGCGATGAACAGCCAGGGAGGCAGGAATTGCAGCGCGGCATCGAGCCCGGCGATCAGGTGCCGCACGACCAGCGTGACGGAGTCGAAGGCGTTGGAGTAGCGGTCGGTCAGCTGATCCACCACGTGACCGACCCAGGCGCCGATGGGCAAGGGGGTTCCCAGCGTGTTCATGGCTGCTTGTCCTCGATGATGGCAGCCTGCGCGGGCTGCGCTTCGGCCGCAACGGCAGGCTCTGCGCCGCTCCCTGGCTCGCCCCGGGCGGGCGTGCCGGACGCCGCCGCGGGCGCGGCGACGTCGCCCGGCGTCGCCGGTTCCTGCTGGGCGCCGTTGCTGTCGCCCTGCGCCAGCGCGGCCAGCAGGGTGCTCTTGTCGACCACACCGACCACGCGCTCGCGTGCGTCCAGGATCACCAGCGGCGAGCCTTCCGTATGCACGCGCTGGATCAGATCGGCCAGCTTGGCATCGGCGCCGGCGGTGGGCAGCGCGCGCCAGGTGGCTCGGTCCATCACGTCGCGGTCGCGCTGGGCGCTCGCCTGCGCGAGGTCGACGTAGCCCTGCACGCGCCGCGCGTTGTCGACCACCACCAGGCCGCCGAAGCCACTGCGCTCCATCTTGCGCAGCAGCGCGCGCGGCGAGTCCTTCGGGTGGGCACTGACCCGCAGGGGCTGCATGATCTGCTCGGCGGTGAGCACCTTGGTGCGGTCGGCGCCTTCGACGAAGGCCGACACGTAGTCGTCGGCCGGGCGAGCCAGGATCTCCTGCGGCGTACCCACCTGCACCAGGCGACCGTCACGCACGATGGCGATGCGGCTGCCGATCTTGATGGCCTCGTCCAGATCGTGCGACACGAACACGATGGTCTTGCCGAGCTTTTCCTGGATCTCCAGCAGATCGTCCTGCAACTGTCCCCGGATCAGGGGATCCAGCGCGCTGAAGGCCTCGTCCATGAGCAGGATCTCTGGATCGGAGGCCAGCGCGCGCGCCAGGCCCACACGCTGGCGCATGCCGCCGGAGAGTTGCGAAACGTACTTGCCCTCGTAACCGGCCAGTCCCACGGTCTCGATCACCTGCATCGCCCGTTCGGCGCGCCGCGCCTTGGGCTCGCCCT
>DAIAZB010000456.1 GCA_027443745.1 Thiomonas sp.
CAGTCCGGCAACTTCCAGCTCAACGTGATGCTGCCGCTGGTCGCCTACAACCTGTTGCAGTCGCTGGGCCTGCTGGCCAACGTGTCGCGCCTGCTGGCCGACAAGGCCATCGCCGGCTTCCGGGTGAACCGCGAGCGGGTCAACCAGGCGCTGGCGATGAACCCGATCCTGGTCACCGCGCTCAACCCGGTGATCGGCTACGAGAAGGGCGCGGCCACCGCCAAGCAGGCGTACAAGCAGCATCGCCCCATCATCGACGTCGCGCTGGAAACCACCGGCCTGTCGAAGACCGAATTGCAGAAGCTGCTCGATCCGCTGGCGCTCACCAGGGGCGGCATCCACGGGGAATGAGCCGCTGACTGTCCGGCTCCCGGCGATGCGACGTGGGTTGCCTGATTAGCCGGCGATCGCGACGGTCTGCGCCAACCGGGCGCCGCGCACCATCAACAGGATGCCGGTTGCGATTTCGGCGATGAAGATCGGTATCCAGCCGACTTGCAGGGCGTTGCCCCACGCAGGCATCACCAGGCTGGCGATCGCCACCACGAACGTCAGCGCCGACGCGAACATGCCGAACGCGGAGAGCGCGCGTGGCAAATAGGCCGTGCGCAGGAACAATCGGTAGAACAGCGTCGAGCCGAAGCTGAAGAACACGATGCCGATGTTGAATGACGCGAAGTCGGCGGCATGGGCCAGATCTACCAGCGCTTTTATCTGTGCGGCGCCCAGGGCTTGCGCGAATTTCGGCTCCGTTCGCAGCGTTAGCGCGGCAAAGGTGACGAACGAGGTCAACCCGCCGAAGGCCTCGCCCAGCCTGAAATACAGGGCCAGCCGGGCAATGTGTTCGTCCACGGACTTGAGCGCCACGTACAGTGAATACGCAAGCAACACCGTCAACACCGATGCCAGGAATTGCACCACGAGCGCAGAGCGATAGAGCGGCAGCGCGGCGACGATATGCGCGGTGCGCTCGGTGAAGGTTCCGCTTCCGGTGACATGGCCGATCAGGAACTGGCCGCCCATGAACAATACGATCAGCAGCAGGTACACGAAGCCGGCGATGCGCGCGTAGCGAATTTGTGCAGCAGTTCCGGGAACGGCGGGCATGTCTTGACTCCCTGTTGTGGATGGTCGCGGGAAGGCGCCGGCAAATGCTTCTGTGCCATGTCCCGGATGTATCCGGCGGAAGGATGATGCTGCACCAGCCTAAAAATACCCGCACGTTTGCGGGCCCGTCTGCGCGCAATGTCTGGCTCAGGAAGCAGGATCGGAAGCATTACGCGGCCATCGCCACGCGTACCAGACAGCCAGCAACTGAAGCACCACTTCGATGACGCTGAGGAAAATGTAGAACGCCCATGATCCGGGGATGGTCATCAGCACGATGGCGGTCAATAGCACGCCCACGAGGATATTCAGCCAGCGGGTCAGTCTGGGTGGCAGCGCCAGCGACAGGAAAATCATTACGGCAGGCACGGCGATCAGGATGGCCACGGCAAGCAGCGAGCCCTGGCTGGTCGGCCCAAGCAGCCCCTCTCCGGCCAGAATCCCCTTGATGTCTCCGGGTCGGTAAAGCCCGAGAAAATCACCGTAGATGTAGCAGGACATCACCGATGCCCACAGCGCGGCCAGCTTCAGTTGCACGGGCACGCGCCAGTGTTCGAGCGGCTGCTTGGTGGTCGTGTTCAAGGCAAACCTCCTGTATGCGATGGGAAGCGGCGTTTACGCCCCGGTTGGCGCGGTTGGCGTTCGCCGGAAGTCAGGACGCGCGCCCAGCACCAGCAGCCA
>DAIAZB010000457.1 GCA_027443745.1 Thiomonas sp.
AGCCAGCAGCGACTGGGCGCTGGCGTACAACACGCCGCGTGCCAGGCTCGATTTGCCCGAGCCTGAAACCCCGGTGACGACGCTGAGCCGCGCCAGCGGAAAACGGACGTCGATGTCGCGCAGGTTGTGCAGTTGCGCACCGCGGATTTCCAGCGCCGGGGTGTCGGCGTGGGTCGCGGGACGCGGCACCAGCGGATGGCGCAGCGGTTCACGCAGGTAGCGCGCGGTGAGCGAGTCCGCATGACGCATCAACACATCCAGCGTGCCCTGCGCCACCACTTGCCCACCGCGGCTGCCGGCTCCCGGGCCGATGTCGAGAATGGTGTCGGCGCGGCGGATGGTGTCTTCGTCGTGCTCCACCACCACCAGGGTATTGCCGCGCGCGCGCAGGTCGTCCAGCGCGTCGAGCAGGCGACGGTTGTCGCGCGGGTGCAGACCGATGGTGGGCTCGTCGAGAACATAGGCCACGCCGCGCAGATTACTGCCGAGCTGCGCCGCCAGGCGGATACGCTGCGCCTCGCCACCGGATAGCGTGGGCGCGGCGCGGTCGAGCCCGAGATAGCCGAGGCCGACGCGCTGCAGGAATTGCAGCCGGGTGCGGATTTCGCTCAGCATGTCGCGCCCCACCGCCTGCTCGCGCGCATCGAGGGTCAGGGCGTCGAACCAGGCATGCGCCGCGTCCACCGCCAGAGCCGAGAGTTGGGCAATGGACTGATCGCGAAAGCGCACCGCCAGCGACACCGGGTTGAGCCGCGCCCCCTGGCATTGCGGGCAGGGTTGCACGTCGCCGTCGTCATGCCAGGCGCCCTCCTCGCCCGTCTGTTCGGCGTCGAATCGGGGTAACAACTGGCCCGTGCCAAAGCAGCCTGTGCACCAGCCTGCGGACGAGTTGTAGGAGAACTGGCGCGGGTCCAGTTCGGCGAAGCTGCGCGCGCATGAGGGGCAGGCGCGGCGGGTGCTGAACTGGCGCAGATCCAACCCGGCATGGGCGCCGATCACGTCGCCCGCAGCCATCGCGGCACGCAGTTTGTCCAGCGGCCACACCACCTGCACCACGCCCTTGCCGAGCTGCACCGCCTCGCGCACCCGGGCGCGCAGGGCTGCCTCGTGTTCGGGAAGCAGGGTCAGCTCGCCAAGCGGCAGGGCGATGTCGTGTTCGCGAAAGCGGTCGGGCCGAGGCCAGGGGTCGGTCGGCAAGAAGGCGCCGTCCACCCACAAATGGCTGTGGCCGCGCCTGGCCGCCCATTGCGCAAGCTCGGTGTAGATGCCCTTGCGCTGCACCACCAGCGGCGCCATGACACCCACGGTTTGGCCGCGCAGCTCGCGCAGCAGTTGGGCGACGATGGCTTCCTCGCTTTGAGGCGCGATCGGCACCCGGCAGTCGGGGCAATATTGCGTGCCGAGCTTGGTGTAGATGAGGCGCAGGAAGGGATGGGTTTCGGTCAGCGTGCCCACCGTGCTCTTGCGCCCGCCGCGGCTGGTGCGCTGGGCGATGGCGACGGTGGGCGGAATGCCGAAGATGGCATCCACGTCCGGCCGCGGCGGCGGTTGCACGAACTGTCGCGCATAGGCGTTGATCGACTCCAGGTAGCGCCGCTGCCCCTCGCTGAACAGCACGTCGAATGCCAGCGAACTCTTGCCCGAACCGGATACACCGGTGATCACCGTCATGCTGCCGCGCGGCAGGTCGACGTCAATGTTTTGCAGGTTGTGCTCGCGTGCATGGCGAATGGCGATGAAGCCCTCGCGCCCGCGCCGCACCGCCTGGGCAAGGTAGGCGCCTGGCGCCTCGGCGGCTTGCAGACGTTGCGAGGAGTTGGCGGCCTCCCTCTCCCACCACGCCACAGCCGTCGGGGAGGACAGCGCGGTGCCAGGCGAAGGTGATGCCTGCCCCACCCGACCTCCTGTGGCGGGCGCGGAGGTTGCCGTCGCATCCTGGCTTGATGCGCGGCCCGCGGATGACAAGGCCTGGAGTGCTGGGCCGACCTGCCAACGATAGTGCGCCAGCGCCTGTCCGGTGTGCGATGCGGCGCAGGCTTGCACTGCACTCGGCGGGCCGGCGGCGACGATCAGCCCTCCTGCGTCACCACCTTCGGGGCCGAGGTCGATGACCCAGTCGCTCGCGGCGATCACGTCCAGGTTGTGCTCGATCAGCACCACGGTGTGGCCGGTGTCCACCAGTTCATGCAGGGCGCGCAACAGCTTGGCGATGTCGTCGAAATGCAGCCCGGTGGTGGGCTCGTCGAGCAGGAACAGGCTGCCCTTGCGCACGCCTCGCCCGGCCGTTTTGCGTGCCTCGGCCAGAAATGCGGCGAGCTTGAGGCGCTGCGCCTCGCCGCCCGAGAGCGTGGGCGTGGGCTGGCCCAGACGCAGGTAATCCAGGCCCACTGACTGCAGTGCCTTCAGGCCCGGCATCAGGTCGCGCTCCTTGGCGAAGGCGGCCAGGGCCTCGGCCACGGTGAGTTCGAGCAGGTCGGCCATGCTCAGGCTGCGGCCGTCAGGCAGATCGTGCTTGACCTCCAGCACTTCGGCACGAAAGCGGCGGCCATCGCAGTCGGCGCAGCGCAAGTACACGTCGGAGAGGAACTGCATTTCCACATGCTCGAAGCCCGAACCGCCGCACGCGGGGCAACGGCCGTCGCCGTTGTTGAAGCTGAAGGTGCCGGCGCTGTAGCCGCGCCGCTGCGCTTCGGGCAGCGCGGCGAAACGCTTGCGCAGCGCGTCAAAGGCGCCGACGAAACTCACCGGGTTGGAGCGCGCCGTCTTGCCCATGGACGACTGATCGACCAGCACCACGTCGGCCACCTGCTCGGCACCCAGGAGGCGAGCGTGTGCGCCGGGTTCGGGTGCGGTCTTGCCCAGTGCGCGGGACAAGGCGGGAAAGAGCACGTCCCCCAGCAGCGTGGACTTGCCGCAACCCGATACGCCGGTGACGCTGACCAGCGCCCGCAGCGGGAATTCGGCGGTGATGTCGCGCAGGTTGTGCTCCCGCGCGCCTTCCAGAATGAGACGCGGCGCGATGAGCCGGCCGGTGGCGTCCACCGCGATGCGGCGTGGCGCGCGGTCGGGCTGGACCCGCTGTTCGCCACGCAGATAGGCGCCCGTCAGGGTGTCGGCGGCGCGCAAGCCAGCGAGATCGCCCTGGTACACGACGTGGCCGCCATGCTCGCCAGCGCCGGGGCCGAGCTCCAGCAGATGGTCGGCGGCGAGCATCACCTGCGGATCGTGTTCGACCACCAGCAGAGAATTGCCGGCGCGCTTCAAGTCCTGCATCACGGCGTTGAGCCGGTGCAGGTCGCGCGGGTGCAGGCCGATGGAGGGCTCGTCGAGCACAAACAGAGTTTGCGTCAGCGAGGTGCCCAGAGCGGTGGTGAGGTTGATGCGCTGCACTTCGCCGCCCGAGAGCGTGCGCGACTGCCGGTCGAGCGTGAGATAGCCCAGCCCGACGTCCAGCAGGTAACGCAGCCGGGCGCGAATCTCGTCGAGCAGCAGTCGCGTTGCGGCATCGGCACCGGGATCGTGCTCCATCGCGACGAAAAAGGCATGGGCGCGCGCCACCGGCAACTGCATCACGTCGTGCAGGCACAGGCCGGGCAGTTGCGTCGCGACAGCGTCGGCCCAGTACACGCCCTGTGGCCGAAAACGGGGCCGGTCAGCCAGGGCAGCGTCGGCCTCCTCCCGGCCGCCCACGCGCCAGAGCAGACCGTCGAGCTTGAGGCGCGCGCCGCCACAGGCGGGGCATGGACTGCTGCTGCGGTATTTGGACAGCAGCACGCGCACGTGCATCTTGTAGGTGCGGGTTTCCAGCCATTCGAAAAACCGCCGCACGCCGAAATACTGCCGGGTCCAGTTGCCCTTCCAGTCGGGGTCGCCTTCGAGCACCCAGTGACGCTCGCCAGGGGTGAGTTCGGACCAGGGCACATCCAGCCGCACACCGGCCGCTGGAGCGTGGCGTTCCAGGTCTTTCTGCGCGTCCTTGAAGCTCGCGGTCTGCCAGGGCTTGATGGCACCCTGTTTCAGGCTCTTGCGCCCGTCCGGAATCACCAACCCCCAATCCAACCCGAGCGTGCGGCCGAAGCCGCGACAGGTTTCGCAAGCACCGACCGGCGAGTTGAAGCTGAACAGGCCAGGACTGGCATCGCGGTAGGCAATGTCGCAATGCGCGCAATGCAGGTCGGAGGAGTAGCGCCAGCCGCTTCCGGACTCGGTGGCGTCGTCGTCCGCCACCGGCCAGACCGCCATGCGGCCCTGCCCCAGGCGGAGCGCGGCCTCGACGGCCTCCATCAACCGCGGCGCCTCGACGTTGGCGGCGCGAAAGCGATCCTGCACCATGTGCAGCACATCGCCGTCGCGGCGGTGCACGCGGGTGTAGCCCTGGGCGCCCAGGCCTTGCAGCACCATGTCCTGCGGCAGGCCGGCGGGAATGGCGACGGGAAACGTCAGCACCAGCCGCGGGTCGCCGGCGAGCGCGGCACGACGCTGCACGTCGGCGGCGATGCTGGCCGGGGATTCGCGCCTCACCTCGGCGCCGCACTGGCGACACTGCAGCCGGCTGGAGCGGGCGAACAGGAGTTTGAGGTGGTCGGCCAGTTCGGTCATGGTCCCCACGGTGGAGCGCGAGGTGCGCACCGGGTTGGTCTGGTCGATGGCGATCGCGGGCAGGATGCCGTCGATGCGATCGACCTGCGGCCGGTCCATGCGGTCGAGGAACTGGCGGGCGTAGGGTGAAAAGGTTTCGACATAGCGCCGCTGGCCCTCGGCATACACCGTGTCGAAGACCAGTGAGCTCTTGCCCGAGCCTGAGACCCCTGTGACGACGACGATCTGTCCCAGCGGGATACGCAGATCCAGGTTTTTCAGGTTGTTCTGCCGCGCCCCTTCGATGTGCAGGGCAACGGGGGCTGGGATCGGCTGAGAGGTGTCACGTGCGGTCATCATGCCACTATACGCAGCCGTTGCCGGCGCGTGCAGCCCGGGGGAAATGGCGCTGGCCGACAGGATTCTCCACGGTCAGAATCGCGCTTTGCGTGCTAGGCTAGGTTTGCATCATGCAGTGCAACAAGGTGTCGCGCTGGCGTGCTGCAGCGCTGCATTGCGCGATCTGCCGCGTACATCCTCGGCAAGCTTCATACCGTTCTTACATCCATCGAAACGGGAGACCGACATGAGCAGACTGCATTTCATCGGCGGCGAAAAAGGCGGCGTCGGCAAATCACTGGTCTCGCGCCTGCTCGCCCAGTACATGATCGACCGCCACCTGCCTTTCATCGGTTTCGACACCGACAAGTCACATGGTGCGTTATTGCGTTTTTATGCTGACTACGCCTCGCCGGTCATCATCGACCGCTACGAAAGCCTGGACCGCATCGTCGATGCCGCGATGGAGCAACCGGACCGACGCATTCTGGTCGATCTCGCCGCTCAGACCCACCAGTTCCTGGTTCGCTGGATCGAGGATTCCGGCCTGCTGGACATGCGGGACGACCTGGGCATGTCGCTCGTGTACTGGCATGTGATGGATTCGGGGCGGGACTCGGTGGATCTGCTGCGTGCGCTGCTCGGCCAATTCGGCGGACGCATGCAATTGGTGCTGGTGCTCAATGAAGTGCGCGGCGACCGCTTTGACATTCTCGAGTCTTCGGGTCTGAAAACCCGCGCGGAAGACCTTGGCGCCTGCGTCATCGGTCTGCGCCACCTGCAGGACTCGACGATTCAGAAAATCGATGCTCACAACACCAGCTTCTGGGCGTCCGTGAACCTGCCGGACCCCTCTGGCAACGGTCTCGGGCTGATGGAGCGCCAGCGGGTCAAAATCTGGATGAACCGCACCTACAAGGCGTTTGATCAGGTGCAGGTTTGAGCACCAAGGACGCCCGTCGGCGCGAGCCCACGCCTTGCGTCAGGCAACATCCCGCCGCCCGCGGCGCAACGTCTCTCGGATTGGCCCCTGCTCACGCCACCGTTCAGGGCCTACGATGATGCATGGCTGACGCTCCCACCAGCATCCTGTCGAGCTTGCCGGCACAAGCGGGTCCGCGCAGCTTGGGCCCGCTGCAGCAGTTACTGCCCTTCCTGCGGCCTTATCGCGGCCGCATTGCGCTGGCCCTGGTGTTTTTGCTGCTGGCCGCCGGCAGTACCCTGAGTTTTCCTCTGGCTTTGCGCTGGCTGATCGACGGCGGCCTGCTGCACCCCTCGACCAACGCCAGCCGCGGCGGCCTCGGCATTCATTTCGTCGCGCTGTTCGGCTTGGCCGTGCTGCTGGGCATGTTCTCGGCAGCGCGCTACTACATGGTGAGCTGGCTGGGCGAGCGTGTCACGGCTGATTTGCGCAGTCGGGTCTACAGCCATGTGCTGACGCAATCGCCGCAGTTCTTCGAACACACGCAAACCGGCGAGGTGCTGTCGCGCCTGACCACCGACACCACGCTGGTGCAGACCGTGGTCGGCTCCAGCCTGTCGATGGGCCTGCGCAACAGCGTGGTGTTCCTCGGCGGCATGACCATGCTGGTTGCCACCAGCCCGCGCCTGATGCTGAGCGTGGTGGCCGTCATCCTGCTGGTGGTGTTCCCCGCGGTCGCCATCGGCCGCCGCGTGCGGCGCCTGTCGCGCGCCAGTCAGGACCGCATTGCCGATTCCAGCGCCATCGCCGCCGAGGTGCTGAACGCGATTCCCACGGTGCAGAGCTATGGGCGCGAGCCGGGCGAATCGCGCCGCTTCAGCCAGGCCGCGGAAGATGCTTTCACCACCGCGGTGCGACGCAGCCGCATGCGCGCGCTGCTCACCGCCTTTGTCATCGTCGCCCTGTTCGGCGCACTCATCTATGGCCTGTACCAGGGCACGGTGGCCGTGGTCGAAGGCCGCATGAGCGCAGGCACCCTGGGGCAAACGGTGCTCTACATCGGCCTGGTGGCCGGCTCCGCCGCCTCGCTCTCGGAGGTGTTCGGCGACTTGCTGCGTGCCACCGGCGCCACCGAACGGCTGATGGAACTGCTGGCCGAGCGCTCGCCTGTGGCCAATCCGCCCCAGCCGCAGGCGCTGCCGGCGCCGCAAGGCGGCTCCGCCGTGCAGTTCGCCCATGTGCGCTTCACCTACCCATCGCGCCCGGAACAACCGGCGCTGGACGATTTTTCGCTGCTGGTGGAACCGGGCGAAACCGTGGCCGTGGTCGGCCCCAGCGGCGCCGGCAAGACCACGGTGTTGCAGCTGCTGCTGCGCTTTTACGACGTGCAGCACGGCGCGGTCAGCGTGGACGGTGTGCGGGTCGATCACGCCGACCTTGCCGCGCTGCGCGAGCGCATCGGCCTGGTGCCGCAGGATGCGGTGATTTTCTCCGCGAGTGCACTCGACAACATTCGCTACGGCAGGCCCGAGGCCAGTGAGCACGATGTCATGCAAGCCGCGCGCGCCGCGCAGGCCGATGGCTTTATCCGCGAATTGCCGCAGGGCTACAACACCTATCTGGGTGAGCGCGGCGTGCGGCTTTCGGGCGGCCAGCGCCAGCGCCTGAGCATCGCCCGTGCCATCCTGAAAAACGCCCCGCTGCTGCTGCTGGACGAAGCCACCAGCGCGCTGGACGCGCAAAGCGAACGCGCCGTGCAGGCCGCGCTGGAGCAAGCCATGCAGGGCCGCACCACCCTCGTCATCGCCCACCGCCTGGCCACGGTGCAGCGCGCCGACCGCATCGTGGTGCTGGAGCGCGGCCGCATCGTCGACATCGGCAACCATGCCGAGCTGATGGCACGTGGTGGCCTCTATGCCCATCTGGCGTCGCTGCAGTTCATGCACGGGCCGGGGAACTTGTCGACCCATGAGCAACACAGTTACATTTGACGCCACAACAAAGCCGTCGTCGTTTCCGGGCACCACTCTGTCCCAACGTGCACCGCGTTCCAACCTACTGACCATCCCGCCATGCAACAAGACAAACCCAAGAAGATCCTCGTGGTCGACGACGATGCCCGCATCCGCGACCTGCTGCGACGCTATCTGGCCCAGGAAAACTACGAGGTGTTCGTCGCCGAAGACGCCAAGGCGATGTCGCGGGTGATGGTCAAGGAGCGCTTCGATCTCATCGTGCTCGACCTCATGCTGCCCGGCGAAGACGGCCTCACCGTCTGCAAGCGCATGCGCTCGTCGAAGGATTTCACCCCCATCATCATGCTCACCGCCAAAGGCGAAGACGTGGACCGCATCATCGGCCTCGAAGTGGGTGCCGACGACTACCTGCCCAAACCCTTCAACCCGCGCGAACTGCTTGCCCGCATCAGCGCCGTGCTGCGTCGCCAGCCCAACCCCGAGTTGCCCGGCGCCCCGGCGCGCGACGACGAAACCGTGTTGTTCGGCCCCTTCAGCCTCGATCTCGCTCGGCGCGAACTCTCGCGCGAGGGGGAACTCATCAGCCTGACCACCGGCGAATTCGCCATGCTCAAGGCGCTGGTGCGCCACCCACGCCAGCCGCTGTCGCGCGACCGCCTGGCTGAGCTGGCCCGCGGCCGCGACTACGAGGCCTTCGACCGCAGCCTGGACGTCGCCATCTCGCGCCTGCGCAAGATCGTCGAGATCGACCCCGCGCATCCGCGCTACATCCAGACCGTGTGGGGCGTGGGCTATGTGTTCGTGCCCGACACCAAGGACGCTTGAATTCCGCCCATCCGGCCTGACCAGCGCTGACGCCGGCGTGAGCCCACTGCAGTCCGCGTGCGGATTCCCCCAGGGAGCGCCAGGCCCGCTCCGTCTCGGCACCTCTCGGCCCTGCAGTTTGTCAACATGAGTGCCGACGCTCCCGCGCCACCTCCCCAATCCCCGCTCGATCCCGGCCCGGCCAATCTGGACAAGCCGAGCCTGGCTTGGCGAGTGTTCGGCGGGCTGTCCGGCCGTCTCTACTGGCGCACGTTTTTCCTCATCGTGCTGCTGGTGCTGGCCAGTCTGGCGGGGTGGTTCCAGAGCTTTCGCGTGCTGCAACTCGGGCCTCAGGTGGAACAGACCTCGCGCCAGATCACCAGCCTCATCGACCTCACCCGCATCGCACTGGTGCACGCGGCGCCCGAATATCGCACGGCCCTGCTCGACGAGTTGGTCAAGCGCGAGGACATCTACATCTATCCGCGCGAACCCAGCGACCAGTGGACGCCGATGGCGCACACGGATTTCACCCGTCGCCTGACGGCTTCGGTCGATCAGCGTCTGCACGAAAAACTGGATTTTGCCGACGTGGTGAACGGCCGCTCCGGGCTGTGGATCGGTTTTCGCATCGAGCACAGCGACTATTGGTTGTTGCTCGACCGCTCGCGCATTGACCCCTCGCTGGGCGAGGCCTGGATCATCTGGGGTGTCCTGGCAACGTTGCTCGCGATGATCGGTGCGGCCATCATCGCGCGTTTCATCAATCGTCCGTTGCGCGACTTGAGCATCGCCACGGCCTCGGTGCGTGAAGGCGATTTTTCGCAACAACTCAACGAGACATCGGGCACGCAGGAAATCCGCGAAGTCAATCGAGGCTTCAACCGTATGGCGCGCGCGCTGCAGGAAATCGACCGGGACCGGGCCTTGATGCTGGCCGGCATTTCCCATGACATCCGCACTCCGCTTGCACGTTTGCGCCTCGAGGCCGAGCTGAGCGTTCCTGATCCCCAGTCACGGCAGGACATCATTGCCGACATCGAACAGGCGGACTCGATCATCAGCAAGTTCATGGAGTACGCACGCACCGCCAGTCCAGTACGCGAAAGCGTGGACCTGCCCGATCTGGTGACCAAGATCATGGCGGACTACAGCAAGGATGCCGATTTGCGCATCCGCATGCCGAGCAACGCTGAGGCCCTGGCCCTGGCCGACCCCCTGGAGTTGCAGCGCATCATCGTGAATCTGATCGAGAACGCCAGACGCTACGGTCGAACGCCCGGCAGCAACCGGGTCGAGCTGGACATCGGCATCAGCAAGCGCCGCAACGAGGTCTGCCTGAGCGTGCGCGACCACGGCCCCGGCGTCACCAGCGAGCATCTACCCCTGCTCACCCGACCGTTTTTCCGTGGTAACGAGGCGCGCACCGCCGCGAAAGGTACCGGCCTAGGTTTGGCCATCGTCGATCGCACCATCGCCCGCATGGCGGGCCGGCTGGAGATCAGCAACGCCAAGGGCGGTGGCTTGATGCTGCGCATCTGGCTGCAGCGCGATCCGGCCGATGTCCTGCCGACCCCTCAGCTTTGATCCCCGACCCGAACTGGCCCTAACCTCAGCGCGCCTGTCGTTGGATTGCTGCCTTGCGCGCCCGTGCCCGTCGCGCCTCCTTCGGGTCCAGCGTCAGGGGCCGGGTGACGTCGATGCAATCACCCGGCTGTACCAAGGCGCTGGCAGGTTTGAGCACACCGAAGACGGCCAGGCGCAGGTGGCCGCTTGGGTTGCGCCAACTGTTGTCAGGCAAATCCAAACCGCTGCGGCTCACCGCGTCACCCAGACTTGCGCCGGGTGTGAGCCGAACCGTGCACACCTGGACCACACCGGAAGCGGGGATCCAGCGGACCTCGACCTCGATCAGCCCCGGACCAACTGCAGCGTGCCGTTCAGCCATACATCGTTTCGGCGCGTTGCACGAAGGAGTCGACAAAGGTCTTGGCGATATGGCCGAACACCGGGCCAATCACGGCTTCCACCAGCCTGCTGGAGAAGTGATAGTGCAACTCGAAGTCGATCTTGCAAGCCTTGTCACCCTCCAGCGGGGTGAAACGCCAGTGGCCCTGCAAATCCGAAAACGGCCCATCCACCAGACGCAGATGAATCTCTCGCCCGGGGACCTGGGTGTTCACGGTGGTGAAGCTCTGCTTCACACCCTTGAAATCGATGCGTATGGTGGCGCGCATCTGCTCGGAAGTGGCCTCGTGCACCTGGGTCCCACCGCACCAGGGGAGGAATTGGGGATAGGCGGCCACATCAGTCACCAGACCGTACATTTGGCTTGCGCTGTACCAGATCAGAACGGACTTGTGAACGACGGCCATGAAGAGAGTTCTTAAAATGGATAATTGTAAAAAAACGGCCGCGCGCCGCGACAACGCATCATGAGCATCGCCGAAAACCGGAAAGCCGCTTTCAACTATTTTCTCGAGGACCGCTTCGAGGCTGGGTTGGTGCTGGAAGGTTGGGAGGTGAAGGCCATCCGCGCCGGTCGCGCGCAGTTGCTTGACGGCTATGTGCTCATCCGCGATGGCGAAATGTTCCTCGTCGGCATGAACGTCACCGCGCTGCAAAGCGCGTCGACGCATGTTCGCCCAGACGCCAGCCGCACCCGCAAGCTGCTGTTGCACAAGGACGAAATCCGCCGCCTCATCGGCAAGGTGGAGCAACGCGGCTACACCCTGGTGCCGCTGAATCTGCACTACAAAAACTCGCGCATCAAACTCGACTTCGCCCTCGGTCGCGGCAAGAAACTGCACGACAAGCGCGACACCGAAGCCAAACGCGACTGGGACCGCGAAAAGGCCCGCCTCATGCGCCAGGGTCACAAACAGGGCGAGTGAGGCGGCACCCTCGCGTCCCGCGCGCCAACAAAACAGCCGCCTCGCGGCGGCTGCATCTCTTTGACGGGCCAAGCCCGCTCTTCGCCTCTGAGCGTTCAGGCCACTTTGCGGTCGAAGAACTGTTCGTCTTCGGTCGATCCCTTGAGCGCGGCGGTGGAGGCTTCGCTCTCAATGGTGGTGGTCACGGCGTCGAAGTAACCGGTACCCACTTCGCGCTGGTGCTTGACCGCGGTGAAGCCCTTGCTGGCGGCGGCGAACTCGGCCTCCTGCAGTTCGACAAAGGCGCTCATCTGGTTGCGGGCATAGCCATGGGCCAGATTGAACATCGAGTAGTTCAGCGCGTGGAAGCCAGCCAGGGTGATGAACTGGAACTTGTAGCCCATGGCGCCGAGCTCTTTCTGGAACTTGGAGATGGTGGCGTCGTCGAGGTTCTTCTTCCAGTTGAACGAGGGCGAACAGTTGTAAGCCAGCATCTTGCCGGGGAACTTGGCGTGCATGGCGTCGGCAAAGGCCTTGGCGTAGGCCAGGTCAGGCTTGCCGGTCTCGCACCACACCAGATCGGCATACGGCGCGTAGGCCAGGCCGCGGGAGATGGCCTGTTGCAGGCCGGGCTTGGTGCGGTAGAAGCCTTCGACGGTACGCTCGCCGGTGCAGAAAGGCTTGTCGTTGTCGTCCACGTCGGCGGTGAGCAGATCGGCTGCTTCGGCATCCGTGCGCGCCACCAGCACCGTGGGAACACCCATGACGTCGGCAGCCAGGCGGGCTGCAACCAGTTTGGCCACGGCTTCACGGGTCGGCACGAGCACCTTGCCGCCCATGTGGCCGCACTTTTTCACCGAGGCGAGTTGATCTTCGAAGTGCACGCCCGCGGCGCCGGCTTCGATCATGGACTTCATCAGTTCGAAAGCATTGAGCACGCCTCCGAAGCCGGCTTCGGCATCAGCCACGATGGGGGCAAAGTAGTCGATGAAACCCTCGTCGCCGGGGTTTTTGCCTTCCATCCACTGAATCTGGTCGGCGCGTGTGAGGGGGTTGTTGATGCGCTTGACCACGCTGGGTACGGAGTTGGCGGGGTAGAGCGATTGGTCGGGATACATCTCGCCTGCGAGGTTGGCATCGCCAGCAACTTGCCAGCCCGACAGATAAATCGCCTTGAGCCCGGCCTTGACCTGCTGCATGGCCTGATTGCCCGTGAGTGCGCCCAGGGCGTTGACGAAGGGCTCAGCGTGCATGTCGTTCCACAGGCGATGGGAACCGCGCTTGGCCAGGGTCTGATCGACCATGACCGAACCGCGCAGCTTCACCACCTCGGCGGGAGAGTACCCGCGCTGAATACCGGCCCAGCGAGGGTTGGTGGACCAGTCTTGTTGAAGTTGCTGAATTTGCTGCTCGCGCGTGGTCATGAGACGATCTCCGGGAGTGGGTGGAAAAGATGCGGCAAGCTTACACCGCCTGTGCGCCGCACCATAGTGTTGTATCTTATACAAGACTATTTTTTTATTCTTTATAAATCAATATATTGTATTGTGTTTATTGCGATATGAAATCAAAATCCGTGATTCAGAACACAATACTCTTGCTGTGCAACATGTCATTTCCATATTGTGAAATTGAAAGCGCATATTCTGAAATCCTCTGATTCAGCTTGCTTGGGTGGCCTGTCAGCCTTGCCAGCGCTGTTCCGCAATCCGCGCTTGACCCCATGAACATCGCCATCTCACCATCCACAGAGCGTCCCGCGCCCGCACCGCGCAATCTGCGTGATTTGTTCTGGTCCTTCAACCGCCTGACGCTGTCCGGGTTCGGCGGTGTGCTGCCGTTCGCCCAGCGCGTCTTGGTGGACGAGAAACAATGGCTCAGCCACCAGGAATTCATCAATCTGTTGTCCATCAGCCAGGTGCTGCCAGGGCCCAATCTCATCAACCTGTCGCTGATGGTTGGCCAACGCAGCTTCGGCTGGCGCGGAGCGCTTGCGGCGCTGGCAGGCATGCTGGCCGCGCCGCTCGTCATCGTGCTGTTCATCGCTGTCGGCTATTCCACCTGGGCGACTGTTCCTCTGGTGCACAACGCGCTGCGTGGCATGGAGGTGGTCACAGCAGGGCTGATCATTGCCATGGCGCTGCGCCTGGCGCCGGCGCTGCGGCTTGCGCGCACGGCACCGCTTTGGGCTGCCGCGGCATTCATCGGCGTCGGACTGCTGCGCTGGCAGTTGCTTGGCGTCATGCTGGCGCTGGGACCATTGGCAGTGCTGATTGCACGCTTTGGGCGGCGGACGCCATGACGCCTGCAAGCCTGAATATGACGGCTCTACCCGGCCTGTTCGGCCACTTCATGCTGTGGTCGCTGCTGTCGATCGGCGGCGCCATCGGACTCCTGCCGGACATGCATCGCTATCTGGTCGATGCGCAGCATTGGGTGACCGACGAACAGTTCAATGCGGCCCTGGCGCTGGGGCAGGCCTCGCCTGGGCCGAACATGATTTTGTTCGCCGCGCTGCTGGGCTGGCATGTCGCCGGACTGATCGGCGCACTGGCTGGCGCCATCGGACTGATCCTGCCATCCACGCTCATCACCCTGGCCTACTTTCGCTACAGCAGCAACAACCCCGAACACCGCTGGATCCGGGCCATCCACGATGGCCTGGCGCCCATCACCGTGGGTTTGCTGCTGTCTTCCGGCTGGCTGCTGGCGGCGCAAAACGTTCATGCCTTGCTGGAAGGATGCATCGTTGCCGTGGTGGTCGCTCTGAACCTGTGGACGCGCATCAACCCGCTCTGGCTCTTGCTGGGTGGCGCAGTTGCCGGCGCCCTTGGTCTGATGTGAGGTCTGAACGCCATGATGCGTCGCATGACGAACGTGCAACCGGGTGGCTCGCTGCCGGTCTGGGACACAGCCACATTACGACGCATCGAACGCGACGCAGCATCCGATTTGCCGCCGCACAGCCTGATGCAACGCGCTGGAGACGCCATCAGCCGCCTCGTGCGTGCTCGCTTCCCCCATGCGCGGCAGGTGAGCGTACTGTGCGGCCCCGGCAACAACGGCGGCGACGGCTTGGTCGCGGCGGCAGATTTGGTGCGGCATGACGTGCAGGTTTCGGTCTGGATGGTGGCTTGCGGCGCACCCACTGACTGGCAATCGGCGGTACGGCCCGCCGACTGGCTCTGGGCCTTGCGCCTGGCTCACAGCGCAGGCTTGCGACCCTTGCCATGGACGCATGACGCTGCAACATCGGCATGGGACGGGGTGGATCTCATCCTTGATGCCCTGCTCGGCATCGGTCTCAACCGCGCACCTGAAGGCGAGTTAGCCGCGGCCATGACCGCCTTGGCGCGGCATTCGGCACCTGTCCTGGCGGTCGATCTGCCCTCCGGTTTGGCGAGCGCCACTGGCACAGCGCCAGGAGAGCTGGTCCGTGCTGAAGTCACACTCACCCTGCTTGGCCTCAAGCCAGGCCTGCTGACCGGGCCCGACATCCACGCCTGTGGCGAGCTCTGGCTGGACGATCTGGACGCATGGGGCGAACCGGGTGACAGCGCCACCTCACAACAACGCCGGTTCGCCGCCGGTTTCCCCGCTCCCCAGGGGACGCTACCGGAGCAAAGCAGCGGCTCGGAGACTCTGACCCCCGAACCCCACACCCATGCGACAGCCATGCTCCTCAGCGCGGCCGATGCCATCGCCGCATTGCCGCAGCCCGGATCGGCAGCGCACAAAGGCGAGCGCGGAGACGTGTTGATCTTCGGCGGTGCAACAGGCATGACCGGCGCCGCTCTGCTTGCCTCACGCGCTGCCCTGGCCTTGGGTGCCGGGCGCGTGTTCACGGCCCTGCTCGATCCGCAAGCGCCATCGTTCGACCCCACCGGGCCTGAGCTCATGCTGCGCAAGCCGCAAGCCATGCTGGAAATGGCCCAGCATGCACCCACGCGAGAGGGCCGATGCTGTGTGGTTTTCGGGCCAGGCGCCGGCATGTCCGCCGAAGCCTTATCCATCCTGCAGACGTTGCTGGCGCTCGATCAGCCCTTGGTCATCGATGCCGACGGGCTCAACTTGCTCGCAGGCCAAGCTCGCGACGGCGTGCTTTGGCAGGCGCTGCGACAACGCCACTCCCCAACCTGGTTGACCCCGCATCCCCGAGAAGCAGCGGGTTTGCTGCAATGGACCACCACCCAAGTTCAGGCCGATCGTTTGAGCGCTGCGCGTACCCTGTCCACCCTGAGCCGGGCACACTGCGTGCTCAAAGGAGCGGGCAGCCTGATGACCACGCCGGACGGCGCCATGTGGATCAACTCCAGCGGCAATGGTCTGCTGGCCACGGCCGGGAGCGGCGACGTGCTCAGCGGCGCGCTCGCCGCCTGCATCGCGCCCACCAGAGACCCGAATGCAGCGATAGCTGCCGCGCGCGCCGCCGTATGGCTCCATGGTGCCGGTGCCGACCTCGCTCGGGAAGAAGGCCAGGGCTTGCGCGCAGGAACCCTGCCCGACGCCATGGTTCGCGCGCGAACCCAGGTGAAAGGACTCTCCGTCAGCATGGGGCGCACGTTGCACCGCGCGTAGCGCGTGGCCACGGCGCGCGACAGTGCATCAAACTCCGTTCGTGCGGTTGCGCTTCTTTGCGGGAGATGATTTTCCCGCCGCGGACGACTTGCGACCGGCCGACTTGCCCGCCGCCGGGCTTTGCCGCTGAGGGGCCGTTGTCGCCTTGGCCTTCGATGTCTTCTTCGTCACCAACTTGTCAGCAGGTGCCGACTGATTTTGCATCGCACCGCCACCGCGTTTGCGCTTGGATGAGGAGGTTGCACGCTCCATGGCCACATGGGGTACGAACAAACTGCTGTCACTGTCGTCGATGGGCGCATCCAACGGCGAGAGCACGGCTTCGGGGCGACCCCGGCGGCGAGTGCCCGAGCCACTCGCCGTGTTCGGCCCGCCGACGGGATGCAGCGGATCGGCCACCATGCGGAAGTCGATCTTGCGGCCATCGAGATCGACGCGACTGACCTGCACCAGCACGCGGTCACCCAGGCCGTAGCGCTTGCCGGTGCGCTCGCCGCGCAACTCGTTGCGGGCCTCGTCGAAACGGAAATACTCGGCACCGAGTTCGGAAATGTGAATCAGCCCCTCGACGAACAGGCTGGTGAGTTGCACGAAAATCCCGAAGCTCGTCACCGCGGTGATGGCGCCGACGAATTCCTCGCCGAGCTTGTCACGCATGTACCAGCACTTGAGCCAGCTTTCCACATCGCGCGTGGCCTCGTCGGCTCGGCGCTCGTTGGCGGAGCAATGCTGGCCCACGGCCTCCCACACCATGACGTCGGCCGATGAGGTCTTGGTGCGCTTGGGCACGACATCCTCGCCCGCCTTGAGCTTTGCCTGCGCCGCCTTCGATTTGGACTGCACGCCGGGTAGCGACAGCACCAGGCTTTCAGGTGGTTGCAGCTTGTACTTGCCGCCCGCCAGAATGGCCTTGATGGCGCGGTGCGTCAGCAGGTCGGGGTAGCGCCGGATGGGGCTGGTGAAATGGGCGTAGGCGGTGTAGGCCAGGCCGAAATGCCCGCTGTTGTGCGGCGTGTAGATGGCTTGCTGCATCGAGCGCAGCATGAGCGCGTTGATCTGCGCGGCGTCGGGACGGTCGCGGGCGACATCCGAGAGTTGCTGATAGTCGGCGGGTTCCGGGTCGTCGCCGATCTGCGCGGCAATCCCCAGGGTCTTGAGAAAACTGCGCAGCAGCGCGAGCTTCTCGGGCGTCGGCCCCTCGTGCACACGGTAGAGACCGGGATGTTTATTGCGCTCCAGGAAATCGGCCGCGCTGACATTGGCCGCCAACATGCACTCTTCGATCAGTCGGTGCGCTTCATTGCGGGTGCGCAACGCGATTTTCTCGATGCGTCCGCTGGCATCGCACACGATCTGGGTTTCCGGCACCTCGAGGTCGATCGCGCCGCGCAAGCGACGCGCCTTGAGCAAGGCGGTGTAGACGTCGTACAAGTGCAGCAGATGCGGCACCAGCGTGGCGTTCGCCTGGGCCTCCGGCCCGCGCGTGTTCTCCAGTATGGCCGCCACCTCGGTGTAGGTCAAACGTGCCTGCGAGCGCATCACTGCCGGATAAAACTGGTAAGCCTTGAGTTCGCCCTGGCTGTTGATGAGCATGTCGCTCACCATGCACAGGCGTTCGACTTTGGGGTTGAGCGAGCATAGGCCGTTGGACAGCTTCTCCGGCAGCATCGGGATGACGCGGCGCGGAAAGTACACGGAGGTGGCGCGTTCCAGCGCATCGAAATCGAGCGGATCGCCGGGTTTGACATAGTGCGACACGTCGGCGATGGCCACGATGAGGCGAAAGCCGTCTTCGCGACCGATGCGCACCGGCTCGCTGTAGACCGCGTCGTCGAAATCGCGCGCATCCTCGCCATCGATGGTCACCAGTGGCACGTCGGTCAGGTCGTAGCGGCCATCGCGATCCCGCTCGCGCACATGCCCAGGCAAGGCCGCGGCCTGCTTTTCCGTCTCGGCGCTGAAGCGATACGGAACGCCGTATTTGCGTACCGCGATCTCGATCTCCATCCCGGGATCGTGCAAAGCGCCGAGCACCTCGGTCACCTTGCCCATCGGCTGGCTGTAGGGCGACGCCGGCTCGGAAATTTCGACACTGACCACCTGTCCGACCTTGGCAGTGCCGATGCCGCTGGCCGGAATCAGGATGTCTTGCGCGTAGCGCTTGTCCTCCGGAGCCAGCAACCAGATGCCGTTTTCGTGCAACAGCCTCCCGATCACGGGCCGTCGTGAGCGTTCGAGAATTTCGATGACCTGTCCTTCGGGTCTGCCGCGCTTGTCCTGCCGTATGACCTTCACCCGGACCCGGTCGAGATGCATGACCGAACGCATTTGCTGTGGCGCGAGGTAGACATCCTGCGCGCCCTGCTCCGAAACCACGATGCCATAGCCGTCGCGATGGCCTTGAACAATGCCTTCGACAATCACTGTCTGCTTCCTTTTGTTGTTGGTGCGCAAGAGCTGCTCAACGCGCCGCGCGTGACGCATCCTCGCGCAGCATACTGGAGAGGCTTGGATTTCCTGCTACGATTGTGTAGTTGCCCAGATGGCGGAATTGGTAGACGCACTAGTTTCAGGTACTAGCGCCGCGAGGCGTGGAGGTTCGAGTCCTCTTCTGGGCACCACGTTACAATCACGCAGCACATCATCAAAACCCGCAAAGCCCCGTGAGTCAAGCACTAACGGGGCTTTTTTATTGATCTTGCCCCCGAAACCCGCCACCCTTGCTGAGTGATTCAAGTTCAGCAAGGAGAAACGCAAATGACCAATGCGAAGACGACGCCGAGGGCACTCTGAGCCGGCGAAGTTACCGACATCGCCAACGCCGGGGGCAGGCTGCTTCTGGCGGTGATGATCGACCTCTTCAGCCGCCAGATGGTGGGCTGGACACTGCCTCAGGACGTGACCCGCGATCTGCTCATCGTTGCACTGCGGATGGCTTGGTTCAAGCGCCGGTTCGAAGAAAACCTGCTGGCCGATCAACCCCGGCAAGCCAGCGCGTAGCCCATCCATGAAATACGAAAACCAGGAAAAGGGTCAACTGTGAACAACGCCATCATGTCACCGCTCGTGACAGCACCGTCTCGCGAACTTTCGTTCAGAAAGCGAACTCAATCCAGCCTCGGTTCCTTCACCCATCCAGGTTCACGCTTGTCGATAAAGGCGGCGAAGCCCTCTTTGGCCTCTGAAGTGGCACGGACACGGGCAATCGTGCGCGCAGTCAAGTCGGCTGTAGCGTCGTCGATCTGCCGCTGTGACAGGCGACCAAGCAGCGACTTGATCTCGCACAGCGCCATCGGACCACTACGCAACAGTCCGCGCAATACGTCGAGCAGCGCAGCGTCGAGCTCGTCAGTTGCAGCGACTTGATGGACTAACCCGATTGCCTGCGCCTGCGGTGCCGACAGCGTGCGGCAGGTCAGCGCCAGCTCTATGGCCCAGCGGCGGCCTACCGCGTTGACCACGTAGGGACCGACCACCGCCGGCAGGATGCCGAACTTGGCCTCGGTGAGCGCGAACCGCGCATCCTCGGCCGCGAGCACGATGTCTGCGGCGCAGACCAACCCCATGCCGCCACCGAACGCCGCACCCTGCACCACCGCCACGACGGGTTTCGGACAGTTCGCGACGGCACGCATCATGCACGAAAACCGCCGCGCGTCGTCGATGTTGTTGGCTTCGTCGGCCTGCGCCGCACGGCGCATCCAGCCGATATCCGCGCCAGCGCAGAAGTGCCGACCGGTACCGCGCAGCACCACGGCACGCACCGAATCGTCGATACCCAGCGATTCGAAGGCGCGTATCAGCCGCTCGATCTGGGGCTCGTCGAAGGCGTTATGGACCTGTGGCCGGTCAAGGGTGACGAAGGCCAACCCGGACGTCGCGATGACTAGCCGCAATTCGTTCGAGCCTAAGGGTATTTCACGTGCGCTGGGGATGCACTCCCCAGCTCGGCGTGCACCATCACCCGGAGGAAAATTGTTCGCCTCGGGACGGCCAGATGATCGGTTCATCGCACACGCTCCTTGCGCCGCAGAGCGATCAATGGTTCGACCTTGGGTGCTCGCAGCGCCGGACGATCGGCTTCGGGAGACAACAGCGGCTCGACCTGTAGCAGGCTGGCATGACAGCGTCGTGTCAATTCCTGGTAGGTGCGGGTGCCTTCGAGCTTCCAGGCGATCTCCTCGGCGCTCAGTTCGCGACGCAGCTTCGCCGGCATCCCGGCCACCAGCGTGCGCGGCGGAACCACCATGCCGGCCGGCACGAAAGCGCAGGCGGCAACGATCGCCTGCTCGCCGATCTCGGCATCGTCCATGACCACGGCGTTCATGCCGACCATCGCGTCGCGGCGCACGGCGCAGCTATGCAGCACGGCGCCATGGCCAATGTGGCCGTTGGCCTCGACCACAGTGTCATGGCCGGGAAAGCCGTGCATCACGCAGCCGTCCTGAATGTTGGCACCCTCGTGCAACACGATGCGGCCAAAGTCACCGCGCAGGCTGGCGCAGGGTCCGACATAGCAGCCCGGTCCCACATGGACATCGCCGATCAGCACGGCGGAAGGATGCACATAGGCACTCGGGTCGACGACCGGAATCACGCCCTCGATGGCATAGCAAGGCACGGGGATCTCCTTAGGGTTTGTCCTGATGAATGTTTGACTTGCATCAAACCTTTTGGCAAGCCTAGTATTTACCGACCGGTTGGTCAATATTGCTCCACTCTCGTAACGACATCCCGATCTGCTGGCATCGCCCTCCTCTCGATTTGCGATGAGTCAAATTCAAAATCCTGCTCTGCGCATCGAAACCATCGGCCCAGTCGCGCGCATCACCCTCGACCGTCCCGACGCGCTCAACACGCTGACGGCGCAGCTCATCGCCGACCTGATCGGCGCGCTCGACGCCGTCGCCGCGCAACCGGATGCCCGCTGCATGGTGCTCACCGGTGCCGGACGGGCGTTCTGCGCCGGGCAGGATCTGCGCGACCCGGCAGTCGCCCCCGAGGGCGGGGCGCCGAAGGATTTAGGCGCCATCATCGAGACAAGTTACAAGCCGCTTGTGTTGCGGTTGCGGTCGATGCCGGTGCCGACGCTGGCGGCCGTCAATGGCGTCGCTGCTGGCGCCGGCGCCTCATTGGCGCTGGCCTGCGATCTGGTCGTGGCGCGGCGCGGCGCGACCTTTGTCCAGGCATTCTCGGCGATCGGACTCATTCCCGACAGCGGTGCCACCTGGAGCTTGCCGCGTCTCGCCGGTCGGGCACGGGCGCTCGGGCTCGCAATGCTCGGCGACAAGATCAGCGCCGAGCGCGCCGAGGAGATGGGTCTCATCTGGGCGGCTGTCGACGACGCCAGGTTCGACGACAAGGTGAAGCGGCTGTCCGAACGGCTGGCTGGGCTGCCCACCCGGGCGCTGGTCCGCACCCGGGCGCTGATCGATGCCGGCCTCGGCGGCTCGCTGGGGCATGCGCTCGACACCGAAGCCGCGGCCCAGCGCGAGCTCGGTTTCGCCGCCGACTACGCCGAAGGCGTTGCCGCGTTCGCGCAAAAGCGCGCGCCGCGCTTCACCGACCGCTGAACCGGGAGCCGCGATGACTGCACTACCGCGCGTCTGGGTCCTTGGTGCCGGCAGCATGGGCGCCGGAATCGCGCAACTTGCAGCGCAGGCCGGTCACGACGTCTGCCTGTACGACGCCCAGCCGCCGGCGCTCGAGCGAGCGCTCGCCGCGATCGCGGCCGACCTCGACGGCGCCGTGTCCCGGGGCAAGCTTGGGCCGGAGCGACGCGGCGAAATCCTCGGGCGCATCCGTCCTGCGGCAGACCTCGAGGCAGGCCGCGGCAGCGGCATCGTCGTCGAGGCGATCATCGAGGACCTGGGCGCGAAGCAGGAGCTGCTGCGCCGGGTCGAGCGACTCGTCGCCGACGACACGCTGCTGCTGAGCAATACTTCGTCGCTGTCGGTCACCGCCATCGCCGCCGCGCTCGCACGGCCGCAGCGCGTCGCCGGCTGGCACTTTTTCAATCCCGCGGTGCGGATGAAGCTGGTCGAGATCATCCCCGGCATGCAGACCGACACTGCGGTGGTCGACGTGCTCCGCGCCCTGTCGCAGAACTGGGGCAAGACCGCCGTGGTCGCGCCAAACGTGCCAGGCTTCATCGTCAACCGTGTTGCACGGCCGTACTACGCCGAAGCGTGGCGCATGCTCGCCGAGCGCGCAGCATCTGCCGCGACAATCGACGCGCTGCTGCGCCTGGCCGGCGGCTTCGCCCTCGGTCCGTTCGAACTGATGGACCTGATCGGCCACGACGTCAACCTCGCCGTGACCGAATCGGTGTTCCGGGCCACCGGCTTCGACGCGCGCTACGCGCCGGCCTTGACGCAGCAAGAACTGGTGCGCGCCAGGCGCCTTGGCCGCAAGAGCGGGCATGGCGTCTACCACCATGGCACCGACGCTACGGCGCCTGGGCTCGGTACGGTGGCCCCGGCATCCGACATGAGCGTCGTGCGCCACGCTATGGTGCCCGGCCTGCTCGGCCCGCTGCTCGAACGCCTGCGCGAGGCGGGCGTTCCGGTTGAACCCGATTCCTGGCTGCCCGACGAGACGCTGGCCGTCGGCGACAGCCGCATCGCGCTGACTGACGGCAGAACCGCAGCACACCGTGCCGCGGCCGAGTCGCAGATCGCGTTGATCCTGCTCGACATCGCGCTGGATTTCGCCCGCACGCCGCTGCTCGGCGCCGCCGCAACCGCCGCCGCGATGCCTGACCGATCTGCATTCGCCGCGGCGCTGGGCGCCGCCGATGTGCGGCTGGTCGAACTGGCCGACGTCGCCGGGCTGGTCGTGATGCGCGTGGTCGCCGCGCTGGTCAATGAAGCCGCCGACCTGGCGAGTTGGAACGCGGCGGCCGCGGCCGACATCGACCTCGCGATGCAGCTCGGCACGGCATACCCCCGCGGCCCGCTGGCCTGGGGCCAGTCGCTCGGCGCTGCGCGGGTGTACACGGTGCTGCGCCACCTGTCCGATCACTACGGCGATGCCCGCTACCGCATCGCGCCCCGACTGTCCGAATCCCGCTGGAGTGGAACCGCCCTCGATGCCTGAACCGCAAGTCAATGCCGCCGAAGCCGCGGACCTTTCCGCGCAGCAGCTCGCCGAACGCGTACGCGACCGCATGCTCGCCCACGACCACGCCACCGGCGCGCTCGGCATCGCCATCGTCGGCGTCGGCCCGGGCACATCGCGCGCTCGCATGACGGTGCGCAGCGACATGCTCAACGGCTTCGCCATCTGTCACGGCGGGCTCATCACCACCTTGGCCGACACCGCGTTCGCGTATGCCTGCAACGCCTGCAACGAGGTCACCGTCGCCTCGGGGCTGAGCGTGGACTTCCTGGCCCCGGCGCACGAGGGCGAC
>DAIAZB010000458.1 GCA_027443745.1 Thiomonas sp.
GGGGGCGACATGAATCACGTCAACACCCAGCGCTTGTTCCAAACCTTCCCCGAGCTCTATCGCGACCACACGGCGCCGATCACGGAAAGCCTGATGGCCCTCGGCTTCGAGTGCGGCAATGGATGGGCCGAGTTGCTCCATGACCTCAGTCGGAAGCTGACCGCGCATGCTCAGGAAGCCGGGCTGGACATAGTTGCAGTTCAGGTGAAGGAGAAATGGGGCGAGCTGGTCGTCTATGCGAACGGCACGGACGATGAATCGGATCGGCTGATCGAGGCCGCACGCGAGGCCTCGGCATCGATTTGCGAGATGTGCGGCGCACCGGGCCGACTCTACCGGCGAGGATGGCACCGGACACGCTGTCCGGTGCATGCGCCCGAGGGCCAAGACACCGATTGCTGCCAACTAGACGTCTGAGGTGGCGCGTCATGCCGAAGTCACACGTGTTGTGGAGGCGTTTTGAACGCAACGAGGTCGGCCGCGACTTCGCCGTGGGCGATATCCACGGCCATTTCCCGGCGCTGGAGCGTTTGCTGGTGCGGGTCAGATTCGACGCTGCGCGCGACCGCCTGTTTGCCGTCGGCGACCTGATCGATCGCGGCCCAGCCTCGGCGCGCTTCGCAGACTTTCTGGAGCGCCCGTGGTTCCACGCCGTGCGTGGCAACCACGAACAGATGATGATCGAGTCGGCCTTCGATCCGGGCATGTTGACCACGTGGGAGGACAACGGTGGCGCCTGGGCCACCCGGTTCCTGAGCCCGGCGGCCATCGATCGCCTGCGCGTCGCCGCCGACCAGCTGCCCATCGCCATCGAGATCGCTACCCGACACGGGCTGGTGGGCCTGGTGCATGCACACCTACCGCTGCCGAACTGGGCGGTCTTCCGTCAGGCGCTGCAGGCCATTTCGGCAGTGTCCATCGATCCGGAGCGGTTTCCGGGGATCGAGCGGGACACGCCGTATTTCCACCTGGACTACGCGCCGTGGCTTTGGGAGGCGCTGTATTCACGGACGACCGCGCGCGCGGTGCTTGGGAGCGGCGCCGTTCACGCCGAACCACGCGAGGTAGCGCGCATTCCGGACCTGCATGCCTTGGTGATCGGACACACCTCGGTGTTCGGGGCGCCGCCGCCGTCGGTCGCCAACATCCACCTGATCGATTCTGGCGCCGGCTATCGCCGGGAGGGTGCCGCGCTCAGCTTGCTGGATCTGGTGAGCTTCGCCACGTTCAGCGAACCCACCGAGCAGGGCTGACTCAAGTTTCGCGTCCGCACACACATTCACGAGATTTCGTAATGAACCTGCTGTTCCTTGATTGCGAATGGGCCGACGTGCTGGCCTCCGAGCTGGTGTCGATCGCGCTGGTTCCGCTCGATGGCGAGCGTGTCTTCTACGCCGAGCGCGCAGCATTGCCGGAACCTGCCCCTTGGGCGGCCGAGACCGTATATCCGCGGCTAAGTCGTGGCGGCACCGTGATGGACGATGCCGCCATGACGCGCGCACTGCGCGCCCACCTCGCCGATTTCGATGAGGTCAGCATTTGCTACGACCACGGTGCGAGCCGGGCTTTTTGCGAGGCAGTGCTGGATGGGCCGGAGAGCGTGGATAGCGAGGCACTTGGCCCACGCCCTTGTGAAGTGCGCTGGGACAGGGTGCGCGATATGGGGCGAGCGCTGGAGCGATGGTGGCGCGCGCATCCCGACGCGGCACGGCATCGCCACCATGCGCTGATGGACGCGCAGGCGTTGCGCGGTGCGTGGCTGTCGCTTTGGGCTTTCTAGGAGAGTCGACCATGCTGCTCTATCTCGATTACGACGGCGTCCTTCATCCGGATGCGGTTTACCTGGATGCCCGCAACCGGGTCTATCTGCGCGGCGAGGGCATGCTGTTCGAACATGCGACGTTGCTTGAGGCATTGCTCGCGCCGTATCCGCTGCTAAAGATCGTGCTGTCGACGTCCTGGGTGCGCATCAAGGGATTCGATCGTGCGCGCCGACGATTGCCCCAAGCATTGCGCGAACGGGTCATCGGTGCGACGTGGCACAGCCGGTTCATGCAGGATGGCCAACTACTGGATTGGTGGGTGAACCACTCCTCCCGTTACGAACAGATCCGTCGCGACATCGTGCGGCGCCAGCCCGGCGACTGGATGGCCCTCGACGATGACGAGCGTGGCTGGCCGTCGTCCGAAGCGCGGCATTTGGTGGCTTGCGATCCGATGCGCGGTCTGGGGGAATGGCGAACGCGGGAAGCGTTCGAGCGCCGACTGGCGAAGCGCATGGCTTGTGATCTCGGTGAACCGAAGAACGCTGATGGAGCATCTCCTTGCTTATCTTCCTCGGTACCGAATACACCGACCAGCGGTGGCGCCGGCTGATCAGCCTCTGCATGGTGTCGGAGGATATGCGAGCCGCCCCTGCGCCTACTGTCGATCATCTCCCATTGCCATGCCGGATCCGGCGCAACTCCCATAGGCGTACACCTTACGCTGTGCAGGGATATGGGCCGGAATCGGCCCAAGTCCCATGGCCATAAACCTTACTGCTCAGAAGCTGCGCCGCATTCGGCACGCCTCCCATCGACGTACACCCGCCGCCACCCCAGGTGGGCCGTATCCGGCACAGTGTGCGCAGGCGAGCCGATTCTTGCCCGGTCAGCTGGGCCGAATCTGGCCCGCGCGCACGTGGTGGACACCAACGCGTGCCGTATTCGGCACGCGATGAGCCGCTGGGTGGATGTCCGTGCCGAATGCGGCACGGAAGGAAAGGGCCGAGGGGTTGATCAGAGATTCTTGCGTCGCGAGGGGCGCGGTGAGGCCTTGTGACGGTGCTGCACGGTTGCCACCTCGCTCGGAGGGGCCGAAACCCTGATGTTCTTGGCGTCCCCCTTGGCAGTGCGGCCGTAGTGCGTCGTTGCGGTAGCATCGCTGCCATGGCCTACCATGGCAGCGATTTCTCCAGGGGTACGCTGTCCGGCCTTGGCGTTCGCCACGAACTGGTGCCGGCCGCTGTAGAGCGTGGGGTAGCGGCTGCGCGCCCCCAGGCAGCGGCGCGTGACGATGTGCATGTAGGTTCGTAGCTGGTGGATATGCCGCTGAAAGTTGTAGTCGGGCTCCTTCTCCATTTCAACGAGCATGTACAGCAAATCGTCAATCCACTCGATCTCCGTGGGTGTGAGTCGATCTAGCATCAAGTGGCGGGCTGGACCATTGGCCCGTCCGTTGGTGTGCTTGGCGTTAGCTACGCGTAGCGCTGGCTGGCCGTCGACCTCAACCAGGCCGGAATGCGCCCATTCCGAGGGGCGCAGACCGACCAGGTAATCAGCTCGCAGCCACGTCAATAGCGCATTAGCGTGCCGTTGTCGGCCCACCTGTGTCGAGAGGTAGTCTGTGACGGCCTTGAAGTCTTCGGCTGGCCAGGCCTTGAGCTTGGTGCCGGATGTCCGGGCGCTCTTTTTAAGGCAGCCGGACTGGGATTCTGGCCGCAAACGTCGAATCGCGACGTCCAGTTCCTCGACTACGACACCCTCCGTTGAGGCCAGGCGATCCTCTTCGAGCACAAAAAGGAGCGCCCCCTTGTATTGCCGCCAGGTTGAGCGAGCCAAAGCCTGGACTGGCTGCTGCCGAGCCCGCTTACCTGCCGACCAAGACCATGATTCTGCCTGCCAGATCTGACTGGCGTCCTTGCGTCCTATCAGGTACTCAACCAGCTCCACCGGCGGCACGGCACGGGGATCGTGATAGCCAAAGATTCGGGCTGCTTGACGCCGTAATTGCTCAACCCGGCGGCGGTAAGCTTCAATAGTGCTCTGGCTCCTGCTTGGCGTCATACGGTTCATCTCCGCGCACAAGAAGGGGGCACTGGAGGGCGGCACTTCACATCCGTTTTCCGATGCATCACCTGTCGACCAAATTTCTATCTGCTACCCACGTTACATCAGCAACAAAAGCTCGCTGATGTAACGCCTGTAGTAACACCTGTCGGCAATTCGAGTCACAGCTTACTGTCCCGAAAACGGTACATGGCGATTGCCGCCGCCGGGCGATTCGCGGTGCCATTACCGTCAATTCCTGCGGTACCAGAGAGGTCTGGATGCCCATTTGCCAATCGCCCACAAGACAAGAAAGCCAACAACAGCGAACACGCTCCCTGCCAAATAGTCCACGAACTCTGCATGCTTATCACCGAATATGACCCAAAGTACGATGCCATACATGCCCCAAAGGCACAGGACGCCGCAACCGACATTACCGTGTTGAGCGGCAGGAGAACTCTTGAATGCGCCGCAGTGCGGGCAAACTGTAGCGCCCGTGTTTACGCTGTTCCTGCAAAATGGACAGATTTCGCTCATACCCACCCTTGTTGAAAATACAGTCGTTGGATCGCGAACGAAGAGCAGGTCAGTTCGTCATGACGAACCGAGGCGTAACCCCGCCCTGAGCATTACTGGGTTTAGAATCTGAACTCGCTGCCGGCGTTCGCCGTCACGTCATGCTCGCGGGCGTGGGCGCCCTCAGCGTCGGCGTTGATGTACCAGCTCCAACGGCTGTTGATCTTCGTCGAGAGCGTTGCACCGATCACGCCCACATTGCGGGCCAGGCCCTGGCCGATGGCATTGAACTCCGAACCCGGCGCACCCGTGAAGGCCGCGGTCATGCCAAGGCTCGAACCCGACAGCGTGCGACGCCAAGCGAGATAGCCGGTCAGGACGCTCTGTCCGCCTGCCCAGGTGAAGCCGTGAGCAAAGCGTGCACCCAGGGTGGCGAACGAGGCGCTGTGGCTCTGGCTGTTGACGGTGAGACCGAAACCACCCGCACCGTTCTCGGTGAAGCCGTTCGTGTCCAGGTGCAGGCCGGTCACACTGAGGTACGGCGTGATGGTGGCCTGGCCGGCCTCGAACGCCTTGCCGACTTCCAGCGTGCCGCGGTTCAGATCATCCGTGCGGTTGCCGGTGACGGTCTGCGCCGTGCCGCCCAGGAGCGCGGTGCGGCTCACATCCACCCTGTCGCGCGTCCACGACACGCGGCCTGCCAGGTACACACCCTCGCCGACATCGGCTTTGGCATAGGCAGCGAACGTGTCGGTCTGCCCGTTGGCATGCCCGGCCAGTCCTGCCAGGTTGGCGTTCAGGGCGGTATGCCCGAAGGCCACGCCGCCACTCACGTTACCGTAGATCGGGATGTCCAGACCCAGCAACGCGCCGCCCATGGTGTACTTGGCCGAGGCGAAGCTGGACTGCGACAGGCCGCCAGCCGAGCCCAGTACCTGCACCCACACGCCTGGCTGGGTATTGGCGATCTGCTGATGGGTGGCGATCGCCTCATCCGTCACCTGCGACTGCTGTGCCTCGATCGCATTCGAGGTGCCGTAGATCTCGCCGTTGAGCGATGCAACGCTCGCCAGTGCCTGCGACTTCGTCTGCGCCGACAGGAGCTGCGCCGCCGAGCCGAGGAACTGGCTGTGCGCCGCGGCGCCGGTCGCGCTGCTGCTCCACTGGTCGGCGGAGTTCAGCGCGCTATCCAGACCCTGCGCCACGTTGACCGTGGCGGCCGTGAGAGGGATGGACTGCGCCATCGCTTCACGCGTCACATTAGCCGTCAGCGAGGTTGCACCGTAGGTGAGGTTCGACACTTGGTAGAACACGCTGAGGCCGTAGATCTGGTGAGCGAACGTGCCGGACACGCTGCCGTAGTTCAGCAGCGTCTCGGTGCTGCTCGGCGTGTACGTCGAGGCCGGCGCATCGACCTCCAGCGTGCCTTCCAGTGTGGCCTTGCCACCGATCTTGAGCGGCTGGCCTAGCGGCACGGCCGTGGTCGCATTCGAGTTGGCAGTGTAGTTGCCGGTGATGGTCAGACCCTTACCCTGGGCAGCACCCCAGTAGTTGCTCAGCTCGCCACCGGTGTTCGACACGTTGCCGTTGATCGTGCCCGTACCCCACAGCGTGCCACCGAGGATCGACACATCCGACGCCAGCGAGCCGGTCAGCACCAGCTGCGGGCCGTTGATCGTCGTGCCGCCGGTGTAGGTGTTGGCGCCGGAGAGCGTCAGCGAACCGGTGGTTCCCGTCAGCGACAGCGAACCGGATCCGCTGATCGGGTTCGAGAACGTGCTGTTGTAGGTTCCCACGTTGGCGTCGAATTCACCGAAGGCGAACTGCGCCGGGCCGTTCACGGCCTTCGCCGCATTGACCATGCCCCGACCATACGTGGTATTCGGTGCCGTGCCACCCAGCGGGGTCGCCGTGGTCAGGATCGTTTGCTGGATATCGGTGCCCGACATCCACGGATAGGCCTGCCACACGAGCGCGGCGACGCCGGAGACGATGGCCGTCGACGCCGAGGTGCCATCGGAGAGACCCGTATTGAACTGCGTCCCCGGCACGCCCAGCGTCTGGACGGTACCCGGGGCTGCCAAGCACCACATTTCCGCGACGCCGCAGGCCGCCGAGGCAGCGTCCAGCGTGGTTGGATTGCCGTTGCTGTCGATCTGCACGTTGACGACGGACAACCAGCCCTTTTCCACGGAAGGCGCATAGGACGGCAAGGCCGCCTCGTAGTCGAGGTTGGCCGCGCCCGAATTGCCACCGGCGAACACGAACAGGTCACCCGCGGCCACCATGGGGCCGTAGAGGCTGGTCGAGCCCTGCACGTTGTACGTGGTCGGCTGGGTGGTCGTCGAACCCCACGACTGGTTGAACAGCTTCACACCCGCGTTCGTCAGATCCGTATAGGCCTGCGCATAGGGCAGACAGTTGTCCGAGGAATCGCAGATCTGCGCCACGGCCAGCTTCGCGTCGGGGGCGACGCCGCCCGCGAAGCCACCGGAAGCCGTGCCGGCCATCACCTGCTCGATGGTGCTGCCGTGACCGGAGGCATCGTTCGGCGCCTGGCTCCCACCGCTGATGTAGGACTTGAACGACACCACGTTGCTGGCCAACGGCGCCAGGGATTCATCCACGCCCGAATCCAAGACGCCGATCGTCACGCCCTTGCCGGTGAAGCCGGCCTTCTGGGCCTGCTGGGCACCGGTCGGGATGAGCTGGCTGTCCTGCGGAAAGGTGTGCGTCGGGGTAGTGGTGCCACCGCCTGTGCCGCCACCGCCACCGCCCGTGCCGGTCGGCGTGGGCCTGACATTGCCACCGTCGCCACCGCCCGAGCAAGCGGACAACGATGTCACAAGCGCGATGGAAACGGCCATCGCAATGGCACAGCGAGACGCTTGCATTCTCGAATTCCCTTTGATTTTTGATCGACGCATCAGCATGGATGGATATTAAGGAAGTCTTAGTATGCGTGCAAACCAAGCCCATCGAAGCTGCCAAAGAATGTTGTGTGGATGGGGCGACGGGTGGCGCGAGGAGGCAAAAAGGAGGCGGTTGTCGCGGCCCGCTTGCGGGAGGCCAGGTTGGTGACGGGGCTCTCCCAGCGAGAGCTTGGCGTGCAGGCCGGTATGGATCCGTCTGTCGCCTCACCCAGGGTCAATCAGTACGAGCGAGGCAAGCACACCCCAGACACCGGCACGCTGCTCCGGATGGGGTTGGTGTTGAACGTGCCCGTAGCTTACTTTTTTGCTGATGACGACGATTTGGCCAGGCTCGTTGTCGCCTTTCACCGTATGTCTGGCGCAGCGCGTCAGCGCCTGCTTGACGTGGCGTCCAAAGCGATACGCCTCTAACGGTGAGTAGGCGTTTCGCACGCCACTCTCATTGTGAAAGGCCCACAACGCGCTCGTCGAGGACATATGCGCGCAGTCATTGCCTCGCACGTCATCAGTCATGGGGCTGCCCCTTCAACTGCATGGCGACCAAATTCAACAGGTCGGCCAGTTCGAATTTGCCGGAGGCGAGACCTCGAGATTGCTCAAGGGATGGCGACACGCTCACAGCGACACCTGTGGGATGAACAGGCGATGTAGCAGACGGTGGTGTGAGTGCAGAAGTGGTCGGAATTGCTTCCGGGCCATCGAGCAGGTCGGCGAGGTAATCGGCGCGTGGATGAAAATAGCGCCCGAGCATGCGGGTCGATTTGTGGCCGGTGACTTTAGACAGGGTCAGTGAGTCACGAATCAGCGGCGCCATGCGACTAATCGCTTCGTGGCGCAGATCATGGAAGTGAAGGTCCGGCAAATAGGCGCGCTCGGTCGCGCGAACAAAAGCACGCTTCGCCGCTTCGGCCGACATCGGAAAGACGCGTCCCGAGGTTGAACGGGGTAGGGCGGAAAGAATGTCACGCGCACGTCGATTCAACGGCACGTCGCGACTCTCACCGTTCTTGCTGTCGGGCAGATGGGCGAATTTCTGGTCGGCATGGATGTGTTCCCAACGCAGCCCCAGCAGTTCCCCCAGGCGCATCGATGTCGCCAGCGCCAGTTCGACGAGCGGGAGCATGAGGGGATTGCGGCATCCTCCGGGAAGGTAGAACCCATCTGCATTACGCTCGCGAGGGCGCAATTCTTGCAGCAGTGCGGTTTCTTCGCCCGGCTTGAGGCGCCGATTCCGTGCGCGGTTGTGCTTGGGGCGTCGCAGTTGGGCGACCGGGTTTTCCATCGACACCCCCCATTCCTTTCGCCCGACGGAGAACACGTGGGAGATGAGGTTGAGTTCGCGGTTGACTGTAGAGCCGCTGACTTTGGCCAGACGGCGATCGCGATAGTGGGCCATGTCTACGGGGCGGTAGTCGGACAGGCGGATGTCGCACAAGCGGTCACGCCGGATGGCGCGCAGCCGCAGGGCTTCAACATCGGCACCTTTCTTGAACGGAGTGACCTGTTCGAGGTAGCGGTCGATCAGCAGCCCCAGGGTGAGCTGATGATCCACGCTGCGCTCGCGGTAGGTTCCGCGGGCGATTTCCGATTCCCTCTGGGCGGCCCATGCCTCGGCGTCCGCGCGGGTCCGGAAGGTCTGGGTGAGGGAGGGGCGCCCCGTGCGGCGGATCTGGGCCTGCCAGCCGTTGGAACGTCGAATGAATGTGGCCATGTTCAGGTCTCCCGCTGCCGTTGCAGCAAAAATGCAGCGGGAGAGACCTGATGGCGAGGAGAGTTAACCTCGAATGCAGCGCCAAGCCGGCGGAGTATCGAGGTTTTTCATCCAAGAGAGAGTGGTGGGCGGTACAAGGATCGAACTTGTGACACCTGCCGTGTG
>DAIAZB010000459.1 GCA_027443745.1 Thiomonas sp.
GGTGAAATGCGACTGGCGGCTTGTCCAACCACGCGGAATCCGGGCGCCAGAGGCCGATCGGGCTTTGTAGGGCTGGGCCTTGCCCTACGGGCGCCGCTGCCCGGCTGGCGGCAAGAGGTCCCAAAGGAGTTTTGGCGGAGGGGTGTGACAGCCGAGCGCCGGACGTTTCACAGAACGGGCAACCCTTGTCACACCGCTTGTCGCCAAAAGTCATTGATTTTCAAGGACTTAGCCCTGGACAGCACTTTCCGCGCCAGTTGATCTGCGCCCGGTCTGCTGTGGGCCCCCATCAAAATGAGCGGTCTCATAACCCAGCTTGCCCCCGCAACCAAGAAAACAGCAGCTAAATCAACCAGTTAGCTGCGAAGAAAAAGCCACCCAAACGGGTGGCTTTTGTTTTGTGCCCGGATCGTGTCCCATCGCGTGGTGTAACTCCACAGCCCGGACAGGCTGAGATGCACGCGGTGCTCATCGCTGCACAGCTGCGACGCGAGCCGGTGCAGTATCGCTGAGGGTCTGCAGGCCCTCAAGCTGCATGTAGCGGCGCTGCAGGGCCCACTCGTCGCTCTGCTCGAGCAGCATGGCACCGACCAGTCGGGTGATGGCCCGGTCGTTGGGGAAGATGCCCACGACGTTCGTGCGCCGCTTGATTTCGGCGTTCAGCCGCTCCAGCGGGTTGGTGCTGTGGATCTGCAGCCAGTGCGCCTTGGGGAAGTCCATGTAGGCCAGCACCTCATGCACGGCGCTGTCCATGAGGCTGCCGATCTTGGGGAACTTGCCGCGCAGCTGGTCGGCCACGACGCGCCACTGCTCGTGCGCCTCCTTGGCCGTGTCCTGGGCGAAGACGGTGGCGATGGCCGCGCTGACCATGCGCCGCTGCGTCTTGCCGGCATGCGCCAGGGCGTTGCGCATGAAGTGCACGCGGCAGCGCTGCCAGGTGGACTTCAACACCTTGCTGGCAGCGGCCTTGATCCCCTCGTGGCTGTCGCTGATGACGAGCTTGACGCCGCGCAGGCCACGCCGCGTGAGGCTGCGCAGGAACTCCGTCCAGAACGGCTCGGCCTCGCTGGCGCCGACCTTCATGCCCAGCACCTGACGCTGGCCGTCGGTGTTGACGGCTACAGCCACTATCACCGCCACGCTCACGATGCGCCCGGCCTCGCGCGTCTTGACGTAGGTCGCGTCGATCCACAGGTACGGCCAGTCCCCCTCGATGGGGCGCTCCAGGAAGGCGCTGACGCGCTCGTCGAGCTCGCCGCACAGCCGGCTGACCTCGCTCTTGGACACCCCGCTCATGCCCAGCGCCTTGACCAGGTCGTCCACCGAGCGGGTGGACACGCCGTGGATGTAGGCCTCCTGGATCACGGCGGCCAGGGCCTTCTCGGCCGTGCGGCGGGGCTCCAGGAACTCGGGGAAGTAGCTGCCGCGGCGCAGCTTGGGGATCTGCAGCTCGACGCTGCCGGCGCGCGTCTCCCAGGTGCGCTCGCGGTAGCCGTTGCGGCTGTTCAGGCGCGCGCCAGGGGCCTTCTCGTCGTAGCTGGCGCCGCAGCGGCCTTCGACGTCAATCTCCATCAGGCGCTGGGCCATGAGCTGCACCATCTGGCGCAGCACGTCGACATCGGGGCCCTTCTCGGCCAGTTCGGCCAATGCCATCATGGGTGCGGTCATCGTGGTTCCTTTTGAGGATCAAGGTTGTGAGTCGCACCTCAACCCTATCCGGGATCACGATGACCACCCCGATGGCGGGACGGCCGGCGCCGCGCGCGGCAAGCCGCTACGGGTTTGGCCCTACGGGCCGCACCCTCCGCGCCTTGCCGCGCGCGAAGGACTTACACCACTTCCGGGGACACGAACCCCGATCGGTGCGGTCGAACGCTGGGTCGGACCAAAGGTCATGGAGGTGGCCGCTGTCGATCCCGGCTCAGTCTGAGCGACGACCCCGCCGAGTCGCGTTGACCCAGATCAAGGTCTGAACCCAAAGCCCTCGGTGTAGCTCTTCGGAGCTATCGGCTGGGCGGCGCGCATCGTTCTTCTGCCGCGCCGTGCATGGCCACCCTGCGGATGTTCGCGCGGGCGCTTCAAGCCGACAGTCTCGTCACACCCAAGACGAGTCTGTTTCATGGCCAGCCACGCAACCCCCGTCCCACGCCAGGCGTGGTCCGTGCTCATCGTCAGCACCCTCGCCTTCACCGTGTGCTTCATGGTGTGGATGATGTTCGGCGTCATCGGCATCCCGCT
>DAIAZB010000460.1 GCA_027443745.1 Thiomonas sp.
CTCGAGCAAGCCGCCGCGTCACCGGCCCTGCCCGCCGCCACCCGCCGTGCCGCCTGGCGCCAGCTGGCGGCGCTGGCCCGAGAGGAAGGCGACGAGGCGCGCGCCCTGTCTTGCGAGCAGGCGGCTGCCGCCCTGGACTGACCCCCGCGGTGCGCGCGGCCGTGCGCCGCCGCCGTGTTATATTTCAGGGCTCAGCGGCTGTAGCTCAGTTGGATAGAGTACTTGGCTACGAACCAAGGGGTCGTGGGTTCGAATCCTGCCAGCCGCACCATCAAAACCAACGGGTCAGCTCCTACGAAGAGCTGACCCGTTGGTGCTTCTGGGTCAGGCGTCCAGAAAGCCGTGCTTGCCGAGGAACTTGGCGAGCTTGTCCTGCTCCTTCTCGGACAAGCTCGCGAACGACTGCCCCTTGAATCGAAGTGCGGCGCGGTCGAGCGTCTTCACCATGGCACCGAACCCGGTGTACTTCCTGAAGCGATCTTCCGTCAGCGTCGGCTTGTTCGCGTCCGACATCATGTCCTTCATCCGGCGATACCGGACGAACGCAGACAACATGGGATAGTCGTCGCTACGAAGCAGGTCCATGACGTAAATGGGGTTGAGGCCCTTCGCCTTGGTCTTGGTCCAACCGGTCGTGTTGCTCGCGTTATCGCAGAGCATGTCCCAGAGGTAGATCGTGCGGGTTTCCATCCCGACGGTCAGATCGCAAGTCCAATAGGCCGTCTCCTCGTAGAACTTCGCGGCGTCCGCCACGCCGTCGAACAGGTAGCGGCAGATGATGAACCACTGAATGCGGTGGGTGTTGTCGCCGTGGTCCTTGGATGCGCCGTAGTCCTTGAAGGGGCGCCGGGCCTTGAGATTGGCCAGGAATGCCTTGCCCGATGTGCCCCACGCGTAGGACACGGGACCGAAGCCGTGAGCCTTCTCGACCGCTTCGAGGATCTCGGTCAGAACACCCTTGTTGATGTTCGCTTCCTTGCGACTGACGTCGAAATGCTGGGCCTTCGCCGGCGCGTAGTAGCTCTTGAAGCTCGCCTTCAGTTCGTCGTCGCTGGCGCTCTTGTTGCGCCACTTGAGCTCTTTCCACACCAGCTCTTCGACCTTTGCGATTCCAGCTTGGACGAAGTTTTCGTCGGCCATGTTCGCGTAGATGCGCTGCAGGTCTGAGTACAGTGGCGATGCCGTCAGCGGCTTGCTGCGTTGCTTGACGTGGTGGAAGACGGCCAAGCCATGGCCATCGAGGTCGGCAGGCGTCACCATTGCGCGTCTCCCTCTCGAAACGACGGGTCGGTGCGCTGGCGTTGGCACCGGCGTGCGCAGCGGCAGTGTAGCGCCGGTGCCTCGCTGCAGAAGGCCGCAGCGCCGGTCCAACGTCGTCGGGCTGCAGGCCTCGAGCGTGCACACTTGCCGCGCAGCCGCCGCGATGCGGCAACCCCTCGTCGCAGGCGCCAGCTTGTGGTTCGGCGGCGGCCCGTGGGGTCGGGGATGAAGCCCCGCCGCTGCGGGCCGGACGCCGCGGTCATGGCGCCCGCAATTTATGCCATTTGTCACCGACCGCCGTATAGGAGCCACGGCGTGATCGGCATGTAGGAGCCAGTGGCTGACCGGCGTATTGGATCCGCTGCGTGATCGGCGTAATGGAGCCAGTGCCGGATCGGCATATAGGAGCCAGCCGGCGCCGGGTTGACGGGCGTTTCGAACACAGCGACGCCGTCTCTACCCTTCGGGCTTTTTGCCCGGAGGGCCAGAGATGGCGCGCAGGAGATTCGAGATGCATCACTACCGACAGGCCCTGCTGCGCATGCGCCAGGGCGACTCTGACCGCGAGGTCGCCGCGGCGCGCGTCATGGGCAGGCCCAAGGCGGCGCAGTGGCGGCGCATCGCCAGCGAGCACGGCTGGCTGGACCCCGCGCAGCCGCTGCCCGACGACGAGGTCATTGCAGCCGCACTGGGCAGCCCGCGCAAGGCCAGCACCACCATCTCCACGCTGGAGCCGCACCGGC
>DAIAZB010000461.1 GCA_027443745.1 Thiomonas sp.
TGCTGGCGGTTTTGGCGACTTCGGCAGCATTTTTGAGGAGATTTTCGGCGGTGCCGGCGGTCGACAACGCGGCGGCGGGCAGCAGGTGTATCGCGGCTCCGACCTCAGCTACTCGCTCAGCCTGTCACTGGAAGAAGCCGCTCTCGGGGTGAACAAATCGTTGCGCATCCCCTCGTGGGACACCTGTGACACCTGTGGCGGCAGTGGCGCCAAACCCGGCACCAAACCCAAGGCCTGCCCGACTTGCAAGGGCAGTGGCGCCACCACGCAGCGCATGGGCCCGTTCGCGATGCAGCACACCTGCTCCACCTGCGGTGGCACCGGCAAGATCATCCCCGAGCCCTGCGCCACCTGCCATGGTCAGGGGCGCGTGCAGCGGCAGAAAACCCTGGAGGTGCAAATTCCCGCTGGCATCGATACCGGCATGCGCATCCGCTCCAGCGGCAATGGCGAGCCGGGCGTGAACGGTGGCCCTCCGGGCGACCTCTACGTGGAAATCCAGATCAAGCCACACAGCATTTTCGAGCGCGACAGCGACGATCTGCACTGCAAAATTCCAGTCAGCATGACCGCTGCCGCGCTGGGTTCGCGCATCGAGGTGCCCACCCTCTCCGGCCCGGCCGAGATCGACCTGCCCGAAGGCACGCAGTCCGGCAAGACCCTGCGCTTGCGCGGCAAGGGAATCAAGGGCATCCATGCCGGCCACCCCGGCGACCTGTACTGCCACATTCAGGTGGAAACGCCGGTGAAACTGAGCGAGGAGCAGCGCCGCATGCTGGAGCAGCTCGACGAGTCGTTCAAGCGCGGAGGCGACCGCCATTCACCCGGGGGCAAGACCTGGGGCGACAAGGTTCGGGACTTTTTCAAATAAGTTCGTACTGTCCCGGTGCGACAATGCGCGCCTTTCCATCCAACGTCCAACAAGCCATCATGGAAGCCGAACAACTCAACACCCTCTCCGCCCAACTGCGCGACCTGTCCGAGCGGACGCGCTCGCTCCGGGGGTATCTTTGACTACGACGCCAAGTCGGCTCGCCTGAGAGAGGTCAGCGCCGCGCTGGAAGACCCCAAGGTCTGGGACGACCCCAGGCGCGCGCAGGAACTGGGCAAGGAAAACCGCGGCCTGGAAGCCGTGGTGTTGGAGATCGAGCGCATCGAACGTGAACTGGCGGACGAGCAGGAGTTGTTCGAGATGTCGCGCGACGAGGGCGACAACGCGACCCTGCTGTCGATCGAGGCCGATGTGCAAGCCACAGCCAGGCGCGTGGAGGACATGGAGTTCCGCCGCATGTTCTCCAACCCGATGGACCCCGGTAACTGCTTCATCGACATCCAGGCGGGTGCCGGCGGCACCGAAGCCTGCGACTGGGCCTCGATGCTGCTGCGCCAATACCTGCGCTACAGCGAGCGCCAGGGTTTCAAGGTCGACGTGCTGGAAGAATCCGCCGGCGACGTTGCCGGGGTGAAGAGCGCCTCCATCAAAGTCGAAGGCGACTACGCCTACGGCAAGTTGCGCACCGAGACCGGCGTGCACCGGCTGGTGCGCAAAAGCCCGTTCGACTCGTCCGGCGGGCGTCACACCAGCTTCGCCAGCGTGTTCATCTATCCCGAGGTGGATGACTCGATCGAGATCGACATCAACCCGGCCGATGTCCGCATCGACACCTTTCGCGCCAGCGGCGCGGGTGGCCAGCACATCAACAAGACCGATTCGGCGGTGCGCATCACCCACATTCCCACGGGTATCGTCGTGCAGTGCCAGAACGACCGCTCGCAGCACAAGAACCGCGCCGAGGCCTGGGCCATGCTGCGCTCGCGCCTGTTCGAGCATGAGTTGCGCAAGCGCCAGGCCGAGCAGCAAAAGCTGGAGGACAGCAAGAGCGACGTCGGCTGGGGGCACCAGATCCGCTCCTACGTGCTCGACCAGAGCCGCATCAAGGATCTGCGCACCGGGGTGGAAATGTCGAACACCCAGAAGGTGCTCGACGGCGACCTCGACGACTTCATTTCCGCCAGCCTGAAACAGGGGCTCTGAGCCGCCCGCTGTGTTCTGACGTTCTCTCCCCTTCCGCCCGATGCATCAACCGGATGACCGCCATGCGCACCGATCAAGCTCCCGTCATCTCCCGCCTGCACTACGCCAAGCCGGCCTATGCCGTCGACCGGGTCACGCTCGAGTTCGACCTCGATCCCGATCGCACACGGGTGAAAAGCCATATGCAACTGCGTCGCCTGGCCGACGCCCCGGGTGACGCTCCGTTGTTTCTGGACGGCGAAGATCTGACGTTGCAGTCACTCACCGTGGACGGCAAGGCCTGGGTCTACGCCACCACCGACGGCGGCATCCGACTCGACAAGTTGCCTGGCGTCTTTCAACTCGACATCGTCACCGCCTGCTCACCGCGTGCCAATACGCGCCTGTCGGGCTTGTACCTGTCGGGCGATGCCTTCTTCACGCAATGCGAAGCCGAGGGCTTTCGCCGCATCACCTATTGGCCCGACCGTCCGGACGTGATGAGCCGCTTCACCGTGGTGCTGCGCGCCGACAAGGCCAAGTACCCGCTGCTGCTGTCCAACGGCAACCTCAAAAGCCAGCGCCCGCTCGACGACGGCCGCATGGAGGCGGTGTGGGAAGATCCTTTCCCCAAGCCCAGCTATCTGTTCGCGCTGGTGGCCGGGCGTCTGGTGTGCCGCGAGCAGCGCATCCGGGCGGCCGATGGCCGCGAACACCTGCTGCAGGTGTATGTGCGCGAAGGCGACCTGGACAAGACCGAGCATGCCATGCAGTCCCTGGTGCATTCGGTCGCCTGGGACGAGCAGCGCTTCGGCCTGAGCCTGGACCTCGACCGCTTCATGATCGTCGCCGTCTCCGACTTCAACATGGGTGCGATGGAGAACAAGGGCCTCAACATCTTCAACACCAAGTACGTGCTGGCCAACCCGGCCACCGCCACCGATGTCGATTACATGAATATCGAGTCGGTGGTCGGCCACGAATATTTCCACAACTGGACCGGCAACCGCATCACCTGCCGAGACTGGTTTCAGCTCAGCCTGAAAGAAGGCCTCACGGTGTTCCGCGATCAGGAGTTCACCCAGGATCTGGCGGCGCAAACTGGCGGCGAATCGGCCCGCGCGGTCAAACGCATCGAGGACGTGCGTGGACTGCGCGCCGTGCAGTTCCCGGAGGATGCCGGCCCCATGGCCCACCCGGTGCGCCCCGACAGCTACGTGGCCATCGACAACTTCTACACCCCCACGGTCTACGAAAAAGGGGCCGAAGTCGTGCGCATGATGCAAACGCTCGTCGGCCGCGCCGGCTTCGCTGCTGGCATGAAGCTCTACTTCGCCCGCCACGACGGCCAGGCCGTGACCTGCGACGACTTCCTCGCCGCCATGGCCGACGCCAACCCCGGCTCGGCGCTGGACGTGCACCGATCCCAGTTCAGCCTGTGGTACGCCCAGGCTGGCACGCCGCGCCTGCGCGCCGCCGGCCAGTATGACGCCACTGCCCGCAGCTACACCCTCAGCTTGACGCAGGCCTGCCCCGCCACACCCGGCCAGCCCGACAAGCAGGCGCAAATCATTCCCTTGCGCCTGGGCCTGCTGGCCCGCGGTGGCGAGGCGCTGAGCTTCCACATGGAAACCGGCGCGCGCGGCACCGAGGCCCTGCTGGTGCTCAGCCAGCCGCAGCAGAGTTTCGTGCTGCATGAGGTGGACGCCGAGCCCATCCCTTCGTTGCTGCGTGGCTTCTCGGCCCCCGTGCTGCTCGACGACGGTCTGAGCGACGCGGACCGTCAGGTGCTCCTGGCCCACGACACCGATCCTTTCAACCGTTGGGAGGCGGCACAGCGCCTGGCCCTGGCCCGCTTGCTGCCCGCCCTGCAGGACGGCAATCTCCCATTGGACGCGGCCTACCTCGATGCCCTGCGTGCGGTGCTGCGCGACACCACGCTCGATCCCGCATTCAAGGAACTCGCGCTCACGCTGCCCAGCGAAGGCTATATCGCCGAGCAGCTCAGCCCAATCGATCCGGCACGCATCCATCAAACCCGCCAGACCATGCGCCTGGTCCTCACAGAACAACTGCGAGCCGACTGGGAGCAAACGTGGCATGCGCTTGCACCCGTCAGCGGCTACACCCCCGATTTCGCCGGCGCCGGCCGCCGCGGTTTGCGCAATCTCGCTCTGTCCTACCTTTGTCTCACGGGTGATGCGGTGTGGCAAGGGCGCGCCTACCAGTTGGTGAAGGATGCCGACAACATGACCGACCGCTTCGACGCCCTCGCTGCCCTGGTCGGCAGCCGTGCCGAGCTCGCGGCGCCAGCGTTGGAGCGCTTCGCCACACAGTTCGCACACGAGCCTCTGGTGATGGACAAATGGTTTGCGTTGCAGGCCAGCGCGCCTGGGGTCGAGATGCGTGCCATTCGTGCCCTGATGCAGCGCCCCGATTTCAGCATACGCAACCCCAATCGTGCGCGCAGTGTCATCTCCACGTTCTGCCAGGGCAACCCCGGCGCCTTCCACCGCCTCGATGGCGCTGGCTACGGGTTCTGGGCCGAGCAGGTGCGCACGCTCGACGCCATCAATCCGCAAGTCGCCGCCCGTCTGGCCCGCGCGCTGGACCGTTGGCGCAAACTCGCGCCCTCCTACGCTCAGGTGGTCGAGCCCGTCATGCGCGAACTCGCGGCCCATCCAGACTTGTCGGCCGATACCCGCGAGATCCTGGGCAAGGCCCTGGCCTGATCAACGGCCGATCCGATTCACACCGCATCCGCAGCCGTCACTCCAACACGCAGGAAACCCCGATGTCCGAGACCACCATCAGCCTGTCGCGCTGGCTCATCGAGCAAGAACGCACCCACGGCCATATTCCTGGCTCGCTGCGCCTGCTCATCGAGCAAGTGGCACGCGCCTGCAAGCGCATCAGTCACGCCGTCAGCAAAGGCGCCAGCGCCGGCATCATGGGCAGCGCCGGCAGTGAAAACATCCAGGGCGAGGTGCAGAAAAAGCTCGACATCATCGCCAACGACGTGCTGCTCGAAGCCAACGAATGGGGCGGGCATCTGGCGGCCATGGCCTCGGAGGAACTGGAGCGCATCCACACCATTCCGCACCGCTATCCGCGCGGCGAATACCTGTTGATGTTCGACCCGCTCGACGGCTCCAGCAACATCGAAGTCAACGTCACCATCGGCACCATTTTCTCGGTGCTGCACCTGGCCGATGGCGTCAGCGAAGTCGGCCCCGAGCACTTTCTGCAACCCGGACGCCAGCAAGTGGCCGCCGGCTACTGCACCTACGGCCCGCAAACCACGCTGGTGCTCACGCTCGGCCACGGCGTGGCCATGTTCACCCTCGATAGCGACCAGGGCAGTTTCGTGCTGACGCAGGAAGGCCTGCGCATCCCCGAATCCACCCGTGAGTTCTCCATCAACATGTCCAACCTGCGCCACTGGGCACCACCCGTGCGGCGCTACATCGACGAATGCCTGCAAGGTGTGAACGGGCCGCGTGGCAAAGACTTCAACATGCGCTGGGTCGGCAGCATGGTGGCCGACGTGCACCGCGTGCTCAGTCGCGGCGGCGTCTTTCTCTACCCCTGGGACCGGCGCGAGCCCGACCGCGCCGGCAAGTTGCGCCTGCTCTACGAGGCCAGCCCCATGGCGCTTCTGGTTGAACAGGCGGGCGGCATGGCCATGGCCGGAACGCAGCGCATTCTCGACATCCAACCGACCAGCCTGCATCAACGTGCGGCCGTCATGCTGGGCAGCAGCGAAGAAGTCGCCCTGCTGCATGCGTATCACCATGAAGCACCATGAATACGGCTGCACGGATGCGAGCGCGGCAACGTCTGATCGACCGTTTCACGCGTTGGATCAGTTAAGATTTCACGTTTGCCGCCGGTGTAGCTCAGTTGGTAGAGCAGCTCATTCGTAATGAGAAGGTCGAGGGTTCGATTCCTTTCACCGGCACCAGAACGGCTCTGCGGGAATCGAGAAGCCACTCCCGGGTTTCGTTGTCCCCTCCAGGGGGAGTCCGCCTGCGGACTGCTCGGGCCCTTGTATCTCTAGCGCCAGTGCCGTGACCCTATCCTCACAGCAAGACCGTCTTCCCTCACGCAGCATGCTGTGCTCGATGGCCATCATGCTGGCTGTCCTGTGGTTCGGGATGTTGGGCTACCGCGATCTGGTACCCACGGACGAGGGCCGCTACGCCGAAATTCCCCGTGAAATGGTGGCCAGCGGCAACTGGGTCACGCCGCATCTCGATGGCCTGAAATATTTCGAGAAGCCTCCGCTGCAATATTGGGCCACGGCCGTGGCTTACGAGGTGTTCGGCCTCGGCCAATGGCAAGCCCGGCTGTGGACCGGACTCACCGGCTTCTTCACCATTTTGCTCACCGGCTACACGGGTTGGCGCGTCTTCGGCGCCCGCACCGGGCTGTACGCAGCGGCCATTCTGGCCAGCAGCCTGTACTGGGTGGCGATGGGCCACATCAACACCCTGGATATGGGTGTGTCGGCCATGCTGAGCGGCAGCCTGCTGAGTTTTTTGCTGGCGCAGCGCGATGCTGCAACGCCGGCGCAGAACCGCAACTGGATGTGGTCCTGCTGGGCCTTCATGGCGCTGGCGCTGCTGTCCAAAGGGCTTATCGGCCCGGCCTTTCCCGGCATGACGCTGGTGCTATACACCCTGGTCACGCGCGACTGGGGCCTGTGGAAGCGGCTGCACATCGTCACCGGCCTGCTGATTTTTCTGGCGATCGGCCTGCCCTGGCATGTGCTGGTGCAGCTGCGCAACCCCGAGTTTTTCGATTACTACTTCATCTACCAGCAGTTCACCCGCTTTCTCACGCCGGAACTGGCGCGGCCTGGGCCGTGGTGGTATTTCTTCCCCATCCTGCTGCTCGCCGTGCTGCCCTGGGTGGGTGGTTTGTTCGGCGGCATGCGGCATGCGTGGAAGCAGCCCAGTGGCATCGAAGCCCCAAGCGCGGGCACAGTGGTTACCGGCAGACCCGGTTTCAAACCCAACTGGGCGCTGCTGATCTGGGCCGTGTTCATCTTCGTTTTTTTCAGCGCTTCACACTCCAAGCTGCCATCCTACATTCTGCCGGTGTTTCCGGCGCTGGCGCTGATGATCGGCAACCATTTCGCCCATGCCCAGCGCGGTGCCTTGCGCCGGCAGTTTGCGCTCTATGGCTTCATCTCGCTGACGACCGCCGTGGGTTTGACCCAGCTTTGGCGCGCCGGCAACGCGGTCACGCCCGGCTCGCTGTACCAGCAATACGGCTGGTGGCTGGAAATCACCGCGGGGCTGGGCATCGTCGGCAGCGCGCTGGCCTGGCGCTGGGAGAAGGCCGGGCGCCGCAGCGCTGCCGTGCTGGCGCTGGCCATCTGCATGTTTCTTGGCTTCACGGTGGCGTCGCAGGGGTTTCAGGTTCTGGGGCGCACGGCATCGACCAAGGATGTGGTCGCCGCCATCCGGCCATGGCTTCATGCCGGTCAGCCGTTCTACGTCGTGGGGACTTATGACCAGACGCTGCCGTTCTACTTGCGCCGGACCGTGACGGTGGTGGAGTACCAGGGCGAGCTGCACTTCGGCATCACGCAGCAACCGCAATTGTGGGTCCCCACGCTGGCCGACTTCGCTCGGCGATGGCAGCGGGATCGCCTGCCGCTGGCCTTCATGCCAGCCGGGCAGTTGGGCGCACTGCGGGCCATGCGTCTGCCGCTGCAAGTCATCGCACGCACTCCACGCTACGCGGTCATTGCAAAACCAGGACAGGACTACGGAACCGCAGCGCAAGCTGCCGCCTCGCGCCTGTCTGCCGCCTGGAATGCCCCCCCCACGACCCAGCCCACCGGAGCCAAGCCATGAGCGCCGTCGCCTTCGCCCTGGTTCTCACGGGTGTGCTGTTGAATGCAGCCGCGCAGCTGTTGATCAAGGCTGGGGCCGAGACGGCTGGCCGTTTTTCCTTCAGCCTGGAAAACATCTGGCATGCGGGACTGCACTTTGCCCTGCAGTGGCAGATCCTTCTTGGACTGGCGTTCTACGCTGTCTCGGTGGTGGTGTGGATCCTGGCGCTGACCCGGGTCCAGGTGTCCATCGCCTACCCTATGCTGTCGCTGGGCTATGTGGTCACAGCCTTCGTCGCCTGGTGGTTGTTCGGCGAGGCTCTGACGGCGCAGAAACTCATCGGCATTGCCATCATCATCGTCGGTGTGATTGTGGTTGCACGTTCCTGAGGATGCCGCCCATGGCCGAAACTGATTTCCTGCCGTTCACCCGTCCCGACCTCGACGAGGCCACCATCGCTGGTGTGATCGAGGTGCTGCGTTCGGGCTGGCTGACCACCGGGCCCTGGAATACGAAGTTCGAGCAGATGCTGTCCGAGTTCTTCGGCGGCCGCATGGTGCGCGCCTTCAACTCCGGCACGGTCACCATGGAAGTCGCGCTGCGCATGTTGGGCGTGGGTCCGGGCGACGAAGTCATCACCACGCCGTTGTCCTGGGTAGCCACGGCCAATGTGGTTCTGGCGGTGGGCGCGCGTCCGGTCTTCGTCGACATCGACCCGGTCACCCGCAACCTCGACACCAGCCGCATCGAGGCCGCCATCACGTCACGCACCAAGGTCATCCTGCCGGTGCATCTGGCCGGCCTTCCCTGCGACCTGGACGCCATTGGTGCCTTGGCCGCACGCTACAAGCTGCGGATTTTGGAGGATGCGGCGCAAGCCATCGCCAGCACCTGGCAAGGCCGGCGCGTGGGCAGCTGCGGCGACTTCGCTTCATTCAGCTTCCACCCCAACAAGAATGCCACCAGCCTGGAAGGTGGCTGCCTGGTCCTTCCCGCCGATGCCGACCCGCAACTGGCCGAGCGCCTGCGCCTGCAAGGCGTGCGCCGCACCGGGCTGGACGGCATGGACGTCGACGTGGTGGGCGGCAAGGCCAACCTCACCGACGTGGCCGCACGCGTGGGCTGGGGACAGATGCAGCGACTGGGCAGTTTCAACCGCCGCCGCACCGAGCTGGCAAAGGCCTACTTCGCCGTACTCGACGCGATGAAACTGGCCGAGCGTGGCGCGCAGTTGCCGGTGCGCGACTTCACCAACAGCAATTGGCACATGTTCCAGATCGTGCTGCCATCGGCTGCTCCGCGTGCCGCCGTGATGCAGGCGTTGAAAGACCGCGGCATCGGCACCGGTGTGCATTACCCGCCGATCCACCTGTTCACCCTCTACCGCAAGCTGGGTTTCAAGCCCGGTGACTTTCCGCATGCCGAGCGCGTCGGCGCGGGCATTCTCACCCTGCCACTGTTTCCCGCCATGCGCGACGCTGATATCGGGCGCGTCTGCGGCGCTCTCGACGCGGTGCTGCGAGAATTCGGCGTATGAGCACCTTCGTTCTTCCCCCCGCCGTTTCGGTCGTCGTTCCTGTCTACAACGAGGAAGCCGGGCTGGCTGCGCTGTTCGCCAGGCTCTATCCAGCGCTCGACGCCCTGGGCGAGCGCTATGAAATCATCTTCATCAACGACGGCAGCAGGGACCGTTCGGCAGCCCTGCTGGCAGCGCAGCAGCGCCTGCGCCCCGACGTCACCCGCGCCATTCTGTTCAACGGCAACTACGGCCAGCACATGGCCATCCTCGCGGGCTTCGAGCACAGTCGCGGTGACATCGTGGTGACGCTGGACGCCGACCTGCAGAACCCGCCGGAAGAAATCGGCAAGCTGGTGGCCAAGATGCGCGATGGCTTCGATTACGTCGGCACCATCCGCCGCCAGCGCCAGGACAGCTGGTTCCGCCGCAACGCCAGTGTGGCGATGAACAATCTGCGGGAAAAAATCACCCATGTCCGCATGACCGACCAGGGCTGCATGCTGCGGGCCTATGGCCGCGATGTCGTCGACACCATCAACCGTTGCAGCGAAGTCAACACCTTTGTGCCCGCACTGGCCTACACCTTCTCCTTGCGGCCGACCGAGATCGAGGTGGCACACGAAGAACGTGCTGCAGGCGAGTCGAAGTATTCGTTGTTCAAGCTCGTCCGGCTCAATTTCGATCTGGTCACCGGCTTCTCGCTCATGCCGCTGCAGATCATGTCCTTCCTCGGCATCGCCCTGGCGCTGGCATCGGGCGCTCTGTTCGCTTACCTCATGCTGCAGCGCGTGCTGTTCGGCTCACAGGTCGAGGGGGTGTTCACCCTGTTCGCCATCACCTTCTGTCTGCTCGGCGTGCTGCTATTCAGCATGGGCCTGCTGGGCGAGTACGTTGGCCGCATCTACGAGCAGGTGCGCGGCAGGCCACGTTACGTGGTGCAGGCTGTCCTCGATGACACCGCACAGACTCATGCGACGCGGGGCCTGCGTGCCGCGAGCACCGATGACGAAGCTCCCAGCCTGACCGCTTCCAGCGGCTAACCGACTGACCGCATGCGCGTCGTTGTTTTCGCCTATCACAACGTTGGTGCGCGCGGCCTGCGCACGCTGTTGGCTGGCGGCATGCAGGCGGATCTCGTGGTCACGCACCCGGACGACCCCGGCGAGACCATCTGGTTCGACAGCGTGGCTGCCGTTGCAGCCGAGCATGGCATCGCGACGGTGCTGGTCGATGAAACCGTGGGCGATGCCTTGCAGGATCGCGTCACGAGACTGGCGCCGGATTACATTTTCTCCTTCTACTTCCGTCGCATGCTGCCTGCTCCACTGCTGGCTGCGGCGCGCATCGCCGCGCTGAACATGCACGGCTCGCTGCTGCCCAAGTACCGGGGCCGCGTGCCGGTGAACTGGGCGGTGCTTCACGGCGAGCGCGAAACCGGCGCCACCTTGCATGTCATGCAGGCCAAGCCCGACGCCGGCGACATCGTCGCGCAGCAGGCCGTGCCCATCCTGCCGGACGATACGGCCAAAGACGTGTTCGACAAAGTCACGGTGGCCGCCGAAATCGCTTTATGGCGTGTGCTGCCGCAGTTGCTGCAGGGCAAAGTGCCGCGCCGCAACAATGATCTGGCCCGAGGCAGCTACTTCGGCGGGCGCAAACCCGAAGACGGCCGCATCGACTGGCAGCAACCCGCGCAAGCCATCTACAACCTCATGCGCGCCGTCGCACCCCCGTACCCTGGCGCTTTTTTCGACTGCAACGGCCGGCGCTTCATTGTTGCGCGTGCCCGCATGGCCCGGCCTGAAGTGGCGGGGCTGTTCCCGGCTTCGGCTGGCGTCGGCTTGCATGCTGCAGATGAGCTGATCCTCGCCAGAGGCGGCGACGACGGCGTGATTCACATCCTCGAATTGTGGATGGCGGATCATCCCGGCCAGCCCTTGAGCGCACAACACTTTTCGGAACTCGCAGGACTTCAGCCATGAAAAAAATCCTCATTCTCGGCGTCAACGGCTTCATCGGTCACCACCTGTCCAAGCGCATCCTCGCCACCACCGACTGGCAGGTGTACGGCATGGACATGAACACCGACCGCATCGACGAGTTGCTGCGCAACCCGCGCTTCAAGTTCTTCGAGGGCGACATCACCATCAACAAGGAATGGATCGAATACCACGTGCGCAAGTGCGACGTGATCCTGCCGCTGGTGGCCATCGCCACGCCAGCCACCTACGTGAAGGCCCCGCTGCGAGTGTTTGAGCTCGACTTCGAAGCCAACCTGCCCATCGTGCGCGCTGCGGTGAAGCACAAGAAGCACCTCGTGTTTCCCTCCACCTCCGAGGTCTACGGCATGAGCGCCGATGCCGAATTCGACCCCGAGAACTCGCCCCTGACCTACGGCCCGATCAACAAGCCGCGCTGGATCTACGCGTGCTCCAAGCAGTTGATGGACAGGGTGATTGCCGCCTACGGCCAGCAGGAAGGCCTGAACTACACCCTGTTCCGCCCCTTCAACTGGATCGGCGCCGGGCTGGACACCATCTTCTCCGCCAAGGAAGGCAGCTCGCGCGTCGTGACCCAATTCCTCGGCCACATCGTGCGCGGCGAGGCCATCAGCCTGGTCGACGGCGGTCAGCAAAAACGCGCCTTCACCGACATCGACGACGGCATCGATGCGTTGATGAACATCATCGACAACATGGACGGCGTGGCCAGCGGTCAGATCTACAACATCGGTAATCCAGCGAACAACCACTCGATCCGCGAACTGGCTGACCACATGTTGCGCATCGCCGCCTCCGTGCCTGAATACGCCGAGTCGGCCCGGCAGGTGAAACTGGTGGAAACCAGTTCGGGCGCCTACTACGGCAAGGGCTACCAGGACGTGCCGAACCGCGTGCCCAAGATCACCAACACCATGCGCGACCTGAACTGGGCGCCCACGACCGACATGGACACCGCGCTGCGCAAAATTTTTGATGCCTACCGCAGCCATATTGCCCAGGCAAGAGCGCTGATGGACGAGACCGGCAACTGAGCAGCTCCGCAGACTGCACCCGCGCGCCATGCCGTTCCTCGCCCTGAAGATCGATGTCGATACCCTGCGCGGCACACGCGAAGGCATACCCACCTTGCTGCGCCTGCTCGATCGCCACCAGGTCTGCGCCACCTTCCTGCTGAGCCTCGGACCGGACCATACTGGGCGCGCGCTCAAGCGCGTCTTCCGGCCCGGCTTCCTGGCCAAGGTGGGGCGGACTTCGGTGGTGGAACATTACGGCATCAAGACCTTGCTCTAAGGCACCTTGCTGCCAGGACCGGATATCGGCAGACAGGCAGCCGAAACCATGCGCAGCGTCGATCGCAGCGGGCATGAAACGGGCGTGCACACCTGGAACCACATCCTGTGGCAGGACCATGTGGCGCACAAGGACGCTGCATGGACCCGGCGGCAGATGCAACTGGCAGTCGCGCGCTACACCGAGATCTTTGGTCGCCCGCCCCGCGTGCATGGCGCCGCCGGCTGGCAGATGAACGATGCGGCCTATGCGCTGGAAGTTGAACTCGGCTTCACCCTTGCCTCCGACGGCCGCGGCGATGCCCCTTTCCGTCCTGTGGTGCAAGGCGCAGCCCTTGCCGTGCCGCAACTACCCACCACACTGCCAACGCTGGATGAGTGCATCGGCCTCGACGGCATCACCCCCGATACCGTCGCCGAGCACATCCTGCAACGTTCGCTCGA
>DAIAZB010000462.1 GCA_027443745.1 Thiomonas sp.
CCCCAGCCCTAGCCCCGTGATGCAGGAGTTGTTGCATCGCATTGCCCGTGCTGCGCGACCTCCCCTATGGAGCCTCAGTGCCCAGCAGGCGAGGGCGGCGTACGAGGCCGCCTCAGGTGTGCTCGACATCGCCCCACCACCGCTTGCCGAGGTGATGGACCTGGATTGTCCTGTCCGTGATGGCGCTCGCTTGCTGGTGCGGCGCTATCGTGCCGCGCCGGGAGGTCCCGCGGCAGACTTCAGCGAACCACCGGGTGCCTTGCTTTACCTGCACGGCGGTGGATTCGTCATCGGCAGTGTCGCGACACACGACATCCTGTGTCGGCAACTGGCACTGCATTCGGGCTGCACCGTCTTTTCATGCGACTATCGTCTGGCGCCTGAGCATGCCTTCCCGACAGCCTTGAACGACGCCTGGGACGCACTCTCATGGCTGCGCGAAAACGCGGCCATGCTGGGCGTGGATGCAGACCGCATCGCCATTGCCGGCGACAGCGCGGGCGGCACCCTGGCCACCGTCTGTGCCATCCTGGCGCGCGATGCCACCTGGCCATTGGCGCTGCAACTCCTGTTCTATCCGGGCACGGCGGGTTGGGCGCAGACCACATCGGCCGCGCATTTCGCCCATGGCTTTCTGCTCGACACCGAATCCATCGACTGGTTCTTCAACCAATACCTGCCCCGGCCCGAAGATCGTCATGACTGGCGATTTGCCCCGCTGCTGGCACCCGATCTGCATGGCCTCGCACCGGCCTGGATCGGCCTTGCTGGCTGCGACCCTCTGCATGATGAGGGTGTGCTCTATGCCGAGCGCCTGCGCCACGCGGGTGTGCCCGTGGCGCTGCGCGAATGGCCGGGCGTCACACATGACTTCATACGCATGGGCCGTGCCTTGCCACAGGCCGGACAGGCCGTGCAGGAAGCTGCCGCCGCGTTGCGCCATGCCTTTCAGCCGCCCTTGAATGCCATGCCCCGCTCTTGAACCAAGTCCTCGTTGCAGACCCTTCCGACCCTGATCGTGCCCCCATCGCCTCGAACCATGACTCCCGTGCAACGCGAAAGCTACCGTTTCCTTCACCGCCTGCAAGTGCGCTGGGCCGAGGTGGACATGCAGCAAGTGGTGTTCAACGGTCATTACCTCTTGTACTTCGATACCGCCATGAGCGCCTTCTGGAAGGCCCTCGGCCTGCCGTACGCCCAGAGCTTGCAGACCCTGGGCGGTGATCTCTATGTGAAGAAGGCCAGTCTCACCTATCACCGCCCGGCGCGGCTCGACGACTGGATCGACGTCGGGATCGGCCTCACCCGGCTGGGCCACAGCAGCTTCAACCTGCACACTGCCATGTTCGTGCAGGACCGTCTGCTGGTCAGTGGCGAAATGGTCTATGTCTTCACCACCAGCGGCGCGCAGGCCAAGTCGCAGACCTTGCCGCCAGCGCTGCGCGACCTGCTCGAAGCCCATGCGCGCGGCGAGCCCATGCTGCGCGTGCAACTCGGCGACTGGGCCGAACTCGGCGAAGCCGCCGGCAGCCTGCGCACCGCCGTGTTCGTGCACGAGCAAGGCATTCCCGCTGAGATGGAATGGGACGAACACGACGCCACGTGTCGCCACGCCGTGGTGTTCAACCGTCTGGAGATGCCCGTGGCTTGCGGGCGTTTGTTGCCGGACGGGCATATCGGCCGCGTGGCCGTGGTGCAGTCCATGCGCGGCGGCCAGGCCGGCAAACTGGTGATGCGAGCTCTCATGCAGGCAGCTCACGCGGCTGGCCACAGTCATGCGGACATTTCGGCGCAACAAGCGGTGACGGGCTTTTATCGCCGCCTGGGCTTCAGCAGCCTGGGCGAGCCCTATGCCGAAGCTGGCATCACCCATATTCGCATGCGCGCTGCACTGGGTTGAGCGCGGATTTTCAGCGCCTGCCCGGCGGAGTGGATGCCGCCCATGCGGCGCGCGATCTACCGTGCCGTGCGCCAGTTCCAGGCAAAATCCAGCTGACTGGGTACGCCGGGTTGGTGCTGCACCTCACGCACCAGCGCGCCGCCGTCGGCATCCATCCGCAGCAGGGTCGAGCAGCGCGTGCCGTAGCCCGGCATGCGGATGAATGCGGCCGATAGCGCCCGCTCCCAGTCCAGACTGACGCCGGTTCGCGGCAAAGCGTCATCTGGGGCGATCTGCTCCCGTTGCAAGGCCTGGGTCAGGACGGCGAACGACATCGGCGTGTCAGCATCCGCGAGTTCCGCGCTCTCGGCCAGCGCAGCTTTCAAGTCCCGCACCTTGGGCCAGGGCGTGTCCAGGGCCGCGTTCGAGAGACCGTGAAACCCCGGGGCGACATTGCCGTTCTGCAGGGGTTGATTCGACAGCCAGTGCATCGCACCCGACCGCAGATCACCCAGCAGCAGGTTGAACCCGGCGTAGGCCGGCGCACAGGATTGAACGGTCTGGGCGAAGGCGGCTGGGGAGCAGTCGTCCATGGTGCTGCCATCCAGCGGATGCAGGCCGAGTAAATAACGCAAGGGCAAGAGCCCGCGCGAGGGGGCGTGGGGGCGCTCCAGCGCCGGATCGCGAACGTTGGTGACGGCCGCGAAGCGCCCATGACGCGTGAGCCCGAGCCAGATGCCACCGCTGCGCAGGTCCTGGCCGCTGAGCACTTCAGCCGCCGATGCCGTGTCGGGACGCCACCAGCGCATTGGCAGGGTCGGGCGATCCAGCCATTCGTCGCGGTTGGCGGCCAGCAGCAGGGTTCGCGCTTGCCCCGGCTGCCACGACCAGGCGATCAAACACATCGCAGCCGCTCGCTCAATCCTGCGGGGGGAGGGTATAGGGCAGCGTCGCGAGGCGCAGGGCTGGGCCATCCACCGTGCGAGCGTGCAAGCTGCCGGCCTCGGTCGTCGCGGTGATTTTCAGCTCCGCCAAGGCTTCCCAACCGGTCTCGGCCGGCGCGGCGTTCACCACCAAGCCGCAAGGCTGGGTGGGATCTGCA
>DAIAZB010000463.1 GCA_027443745.1 Thiomonas sp.
AGCTGATGACAGGCCGCGCAATGATTGACGTAGATCTGCTTGCCCTGCTGTACCAGTTCGGCGGCGAGTTGCGGCGAAACTTCGAGGCGCTGCTTGTTGCTGGGCGAGGCGCGCTCGGGCTGCGAACGCAGGTAGACGGCAATGGCCTGCAGATCCGGATCGGAAAGGTATTGCAGACTGTGGAACACCACGTCCGACATCGGTCCATAGGTGGCGCCCCGTATGGAGACGCCGGTCTTCAGATACTGCGCCAGCTCGGCGTTGCTCCATGCGCCGAGGCCCAGCTCGTTGCTCGAGTTCAACGCCGGCGCGTACCAGTTCTGCACCGGGATCAGGCCTCCCGCAAGTTGCGCATTGGGATCGACCGCGCCCAGCGCGTTATAAGCGCTGTGGCACATGCCGCAGTGGCCCAGGCCCTCGACCAGGTAGGCGCCGCGGTTCCACTCGGCGGACTGTTCCGGATCGGGCTGGAATTGACCGGGCCGGAAAAATAGCGCGCGCCAGAACACCAGCGTCGAGCGCTGGTTGTACGGAAACGGCATTTCATTGGGATGGTTGGGCTTGGCCGCCGGCGGCAGCGAGCGCAGGTAAGCAAAGATGGCATCGACGTCCGAACGCGAGATCTTGGTGAAGTGCGTGAACGGAAACACCGGGTACAGCAGGCGGTTGCCGGGCGCGATGCCGTCGTGCATCGCGCGCCAGAAATCCTGCTCGGACCAGGCGCCGATGCCGTACTGCCTGTCCGGGGTGATGTTGGGCGAGTACAGCGTGCCGAACGGCGTGGGCGTGGCCAGGCCGCCTGCGTAAGGCTCACCGCCGCGCGCGGTATGGCAGGCCACGCAGTCACCTGCACGAGCCAGGTACTCGCCACGCGCGATGACGCTGGCGAACTGCGGTTCTTTCCAGGCACCAGGCGTGGCCACGGCGCGCGCCGCGGGCTCGTTGCCGCCCGTCTGCAGGTTCTCGGGTAGCGTGCGATGGAAGACGCCGCTCATCCAGACCGCCCAGAAGACAAAAACCAGCCCGAGCACGGCCAGGACAACGACTCCACGGAAAATCTTGCGACGCATCGGCGCTCTCCTCACCCATTACCGTCGATGCTGCCGCAGCGCAGCGGGAACTTGATGCTACCGGCTGCCTGGGGCTTGGCCCCGGGGGGAACAACCTGCGCGGATAGCCAGGCGGCCACCGCGCTGATCTCGGCGCCGTCCAGTCGCGAAGTGATTTCATGCATGCAGTTGGGCGCCTGGGTACGGCGGATGTTCTGCTTGAACGCACCCAGTTGCGCGCTGATGTAATCGTTGCTCAGGCCAATGAGGCCTGGCACGTCCGGGCGCACGCCCATCAGCGCCGCGCCGTGACAGGCCACGCAGGCCGGTACGCCGTGTTGTGGGTCGCCCGCCATCACCAGACGACGGCCCAGGTTCATTGCGGCCTGGCTGGCCATCGGCACCTGCGGTTGCGGCGGCGGCGGATTTTGACGGGCGAAGTACTGCGCGATCTCTTTCATGTACGCATCGGGCAGGTACTGCACCATCCAGGTCATCAGCGGATAGGCGCGATAGCCGTCGCGGAAGTTCTGCAACTGGTGATAGAGATACCCGGCGGGCTTGCCGCCGAT
>DAIAZB010000464.1 GCA_027443745.1 Thiomonas sp.
GGACACGCGCCTGAACACCCCGGTGCGGCGCATCAAGCGCTTCGACGTCGGTGTGGAGGTGAGCACGGACGCGGGCACCGAATGGTTCGACCATGTCGTGCTCGCCTGCCACAGCGACCAGGCCCTGGCGCTGCTGGCCGACCCGAGTGAAGCCGAGCGCAGCGTGCTCGGCGCCATCGGCTATCAGCCCAATCGCGCGCTGCTGCATACCGATGCCAGCCTGCTGCCGCGCAACACCAAAGCCTGGGCGGCATGGAATTACGAAAGCGCCGGCGCGCGTGCCCACGGCGCTCCCGCACTTGCGACGGCCCAGGCCGCAGTCGCGCAGCCCCAGGCCCAACCCGCGGTGTGCCTGCACTACCTCGTCAACAAACTGCAACCGGTGCCCTTTCAGCAGCCGGTCATCGTGTCGATGAACCCGCTGCGTGAACCCGAGCCCGCCAGCGTGCTGCGCGAGATGACCTACGCCCACCCGGTGTTCGACGCCGCGGCCATGGCGGCGCAGTCCCGCGTGCCCGAGTTGCAGGGCCGGCAGCGCACCTACTACTGCGGCGCCTGGTGCGGCTACGGTTTTCACGAAGACGGACTGAAGGCCGGCTATGCAGCCGCGCAAGCCCTGCTCGGCCAGGTGCAAAAACATGTTCACGGCAGCTTGCAGACCGCGCTGGAGGCGCAGCCGCGATGAGCGCCGCCACCCGCCTGCTGCGCAGTGCCCCGCCGGGCAAGGCACGCACCTCCAGCCAGGATCCGGGGCTGCTGCAAGCGCACGAGGGCGCGGCCCAGGTGCAGCCCCTGATCGCGCGCGGCATGGTGCATCACCAGCGCCTGCGGCCGACCGTCCACCACTTCGCCTACCGCGTGTTTTTCCTGCTGCTGCCCATGCGCACCCTGGCGCGTGACCCGGCACTGCTGCGCATCGCCCGCAACCGCGGCGGCCTGATGAGCTTTCATGACAGCGACCATGGCGACGGCGGCGCCGACAGCCTGGCCTGGCTGCTCGGTGTGCTGCGCGAGCAGGGTGTTGCCGATGCCGACGGCGAGGTCTGGCTGCAGACCTTCCCGCGCGTGCTCGGCTATGTCTTCAACCCCGTGAGCTTCTGGTACTGCCACCGCGCGGACGGCGCGTTGCGCGCCATCGTCGCCGAAGTCAACAACACCTTCGGCGAGCGCCACTGCTACCTGCTGGAGCCGCCGCAACAAGGCGGCGCGCAAACCCTGGCGTGGGGCCAAGAGCTGCGCGCCACCAAGATGTTCCACGTCTCGCCGTTTTGCCGGGTCCAGGGCAGCTACCGCTTTCGCTTCCTGCGCGCCCGGCGGCGCGAAGGCCAGGTCGAGGCGGAGCGCATCGTCGCCCGCATCGACCACGACGACGCGCAAGGGCCCTTGCTCCTCACCAGCATCAGCGGCGTCCTGCAGACGCTCACTCCGGCCTCAGGCCGCGCCGCGTTGTTCAGCCATCCCTTCATGACCCTGGGCGTCATGGCCCGCATCCATTGGCAGGCGCTCAAGCTCTGGCGCAAGCGCGTGCCCTTCTTGTCCAAACCCGCTCCACCAGAAACCCGAGTGACGCGATGAACAGTCAACCTTCTTCCGCAGCCGCCAGAACGGCCAACCCGTCCGCCCTGGGTTCTTTACCGCTGCACGGCATGCCGCTGGCGGCACGCACCTTGCTTGCCCTGCTGCAACGCCTGCAGCACGGGAGGTTGGAATTGCGCCTGCCCGATGGTGCCGTGCTGCACTTCGGCGAGCATGAGGTTGCCGCGCCGCTGGCGCACCTGCATGTGCATGACTGGGCGGTGTTCTCGGCGGTGCTGCGGCGCGGCGACATCGGCTTTGCCGAAGGCTATTTTCAGGGGCAGTGGAGCACGGTCGATCTGCCTGGTCTGCTCAAGCTGCTGCTGGCCAACCGCAACGCGGTCGAGCGGGCGCTCCACGGCAGCGTCTGGGGCACGCTGTTCGCGCGGCTGCGCCACCTGTTCAACCGCAATTCGCGCAGCGGCAGCCGCCACAACATCCATCAGCATTACGACATCGGCAACGCCTTCTACCAGCTCTGGCTGGACCCCGGCATGACCTACTCCAGCGCGCTGTTCACGGCGCCGGGGCAAAGTCTGCAAGCTGCGCAAGACGCCAAGCTGGAGCGCGTGCTGCGCCAGCTCGACCTGCCCGCCGGCAGCAGTGTGCTGGAAATCGGCTGCGGCTGGGGCAGTTTCGCCGAGGCGGCCACTCGCGCCGGGCTGCGGGTGGACGGCCTGACTCTGTCCACCGAGCAGTTGGCGTACGCGCAAGCCCGGCTGCAGGCCGCGGGGCTGGACCAGCGGGCCCGGCTGGAGTTGCGCGACTACCGCGATGCGAGCGCCATCGCACCGGCCGAGGGTTACGACGGCATCGCATCCATCGAGATGTTCGAAGCCGTCGGCGAGGCGTACTGGCCGAGCTTCTTCCGCACCCTCGCCAGCCAACTCAGGCCGGGAGGACGCGCCTGCATTCAGACCATCACCATCGCCGAAGCCATCTTTCCGCAGTACCGCCGCGGCACCGATTTCATCCAGCAGTACATCTTCCCCGGCGGCATGCTGCCCAGTCCGTCGGCCTTTGCCGCGCAGGCCGCAAAGGCTGGGCTGGAGGTCGTCGCCACCCATGCCTTCGGGCAAGACTACGCCACCACGCTCGGCTTGTGGCGCGAGCGTTTTCTGGCGCAGCGCGAAGCGGTCCGCGCCCAGGGGTTCGATCAGCGCTTCAGCCTGCTGTGGGAGTTTTACCTGGCGTATTGCGAGGCCGGTTTCGCCCAGCAGACCATCGACGTGATGCAGTTCACGCTGCGCCACCAGCGCGCTGCTTGAGGCCGGCGACCGCATCCATGACCTCGACACGATCGCCCTGGTCCATGCGCGAGCCCGGCATCTTCACCCATATGCGCCGGTTGCACGGTCAAGCCGCGATGCCGGCATCGCCAGCGCGTCGTGCCGCGCTGGCGGGTCTGGCGGCGGGCGCCACCACGCTGCTGGCGCCAGGCATGGTTCATGCCGCGACAGGCGCCATGTCCGTGCCGCAGGTGGTGGCTCATGCCATCCCCGGCGCCCGCCTGTCGGGAAGCGGCCTGTTCCGTTGGTGGGGCTTCGCGGTCTACACCGCGGCGCTCTGGGTTGGCCCCGGCGGAATCGACCCGGCGCGACTGACCGCCGCCCCCTTTGCGCTGGAATTGCGCTATGCCCGCAACCTCAAGGGACGCGCGATTGCCGATCAATCGGACGTCGAAATGCGCAAGCTGGAGCAGGGCACCGCTGCCGAGCGCGCACAGTGGTTGGCGCAGATGCGCGCGATCTTCCCCGATGTGGGTGATGGCGACTGGCTTTGCGGCCTGTTCGAACCCAAGACGCCGGACGGGCCGCGCACCACGTTCTGGTTCAACGGCAAGCCCATCGGCGTGGTCGGTGGAGATGCCTTTGCCCAGGCTTTTTTCTCCATCTGGCTGTCGCCCGAGACCGCCGCCCCGGATCTGCGCAGGGCCTTGCTGGCCCAGGCCGCGCCATGAATCCGGCGTTATCCACATCCGCCATGGCACCGCCGTCCGCCATCGCGCCCAGCGCCATGCCCCCGGACCGGGCGCCCTATGGCTCGCTGCAACTGGCCCGCTATGGCGCACCGCAGTTTGCGTTGAGTTTCGTCGCCTTGCCACTCTATGTTTTTTTGCCGGACTATTACGCCACCCGCTATGCCGTGCCGCTCGGCTTTCTCGGCGTCGTGCTGCTCCTGGCGCGGCTGCTGGACGGCTTGATCGATCCCGTCATCGGCCGCATCGACGACCGCAAGCTGGGGGCCGGTCGCGGCTGGGGCTTCATGGCGGCCAGCGGCGTGGCGCTGGCGCTGGGTTTCGCCCTGCTGCTGGGGTTCCCGGCGTGGCTGGCCTACGCGCCGCAACCCGCCCTGTTTGCCGCTGCGATGGGGCTGGCTCTGCTGCTGACCTACGCTGGCTACAGCGCCGTGGGCGTGACGCATCAGGCCTGGGGCGCGGGCTTGGGCGAGACCGAAGCCGAGCGCGCCCGCACCTTTGCCTGGCGCGAGGCGCTCGGTCTGGCCGGCGTTCTCGTGGCCGCGACCGTGACGCAACTCGGCGGTGCCTCGGGCTTCACGCTGGTGTTCACCGCCAGCCTCGCGCTAGGCCTGTGGCTGGTGAAAACCGCGCCCATGCCGCGCCATGTTCCCGGTTTGCAGCATGGGTTGCGTGGATGGCAAGCGGCCCTGGAGCCTTTGCGCCATGTCGCCTTCCGCCGCCTGTTGCTGGTGTATCTGGCCAGCGGCGTGGCGGCCTCGGTGCCGGCCACGCTGGTGCTGTTCTTCATCCGCGACCGTATCGGCGCGGCCCAACTCTCCGGGCTGTATCTGTTCATCTACTTCGCGTTCGGCGCCGCTTGCGTGCCCTTGTGGCTGCGCGCGGTGCGCCGCTTCGGCGCAGCGACCAGCTGGCTCATCGGCATGGGGCTCACGGTCGCGGTTTTCCTGTGGGCGGCGTTGCTGCAGCCCGGTGACCGCTGGGCTTACGCTGGCGTGTGCGCCGCCTCCGGCCTGGCGCTGGGTTCCGATCTGGTGTTGCCGCCAGCGCTGCTGGCAGGGTTGATTCGCAGCCTGGGC
>DAIAZB010000465.1 GCA_027443745.1 Thiomonas sp.
GGCAGGAACCCATTGGCCGTGGATGGCATGGGGTTCCGAGGCGGGAATCTCCCAGCAGCTCTCGAAGCCGCGGAAGTGGTCCACGCGCAGCAGATCGACCAGCTCGAACGTCACCCGCAGCCGCGCAATCCACCACTGAAAATGCTCGGCTTCATGCGCAGACCAGCGGTAGATGGGGTTGCCCCAGCGCTGCCCGGTGTCGCTGAATGCGTCGGGCGGTACACCGGCGACCACCGTGGGGTTGCCCCGCTCGTCGAGCTGGAACAAGTCGGGCCGGGCCCAGACGTCGGCGCTGTTGAGCGCAATGAACATGGGCATGTCGCCCACCATCCTCACCTTGCGCGCATGGGCATAGGCGCGAAGCCGGCTCCATTGCCGGAAAAAGCACCACTGGCTGAACTGCCAGAAGGCGATGCGCTCGGCATGGTCGGCGGCGGCCTGTGCCAGCGCCTCGGCATCACGCCAGGCCAGGGGGGCATCCCATGTGTTCCACATGCGGCCGCCGAAGTGCTCGCTGAACGTCATGAACAGGGCGTAGTCGTCGAGCCAATCGGCCTGCCTGGTGCAGAAGGCGGCGAAGTCCGCTCGCTCCTCCGGCGAGGCCTGGGACTGGAACCTGGCGGCGGCGCGCGCGAGGCGCTCCATGCGGAAGGGAATGACCACGTCGAAATGCACATGCGTGTCGTGCAAGCCGTCCACCGGGACGAGATCGGCGGCGCTGAGCCAGCCGCGTTGCTCCAGTTCGGCCAGATCGATCAGCAGCACATTGCCGGCGAACGCCGAGCTGCCCATGTAAGGCGAGTTGCCCAGGCCGATCCCACCCAGGGGGAGAAACTGCCAGAGGGTTTGGCGCCCGAGCGCCAGCCAATCGATGAAGTGGTAGGCCGAGGGGCCTAGATCGCCGCTGCCATGCGGGCCGGGCAAGGACGTGAGGTGCAAGAGCACGCCACTGGCACGTGGAAATCGCGTCGTTGTTGTGCTCGGGGTCATGGTCTGATCGGGTTGGGGACACACGATGCAAAAACGGCTGAGCGCGCCTGGCGGGACATGCTGGGTACTTGAGTGTGCGCGATGTTGTTGATGACGCAATAAGTGTAAGGACAATGTGTGATGAATTGGGTGAATCGGGCGTGGCTCGCGGCCCAGGCCGTCCGCTGGCATCGGCACACTGCCATTCTCCGGAGATGTCGAATCGTGAATAGAACGATCGTTCGATTTCCACAAACGCGGCTCTACAATGCAGTTCGAGATGGCGCATCAATCGCCAGCGCATCATCCAGGAGACAGGCATGACATCGCAGCAACTGCTGGACCAGTACGGCCCGCGCGAGGCCATGGATTACGACGTGGTGGTGGTGGGTGGTGGTCCCGCAGGGCTGGCCACCGCCATTCGGCTCAAGCAGCTTGCAGCCGAGAAGCGGCAGGAGATTGCGGTCTGCGTGCTGGAGAAGGGCTCCGAGGCAGGTGCGCACATCCTGTCGGGTGCCATCATGGATCCGAAGGCGCTGACCGAGTTGCTGCCCAACTGGAAGACCGACGGCGCGCCGCTGGACCAGCCGGTGACCGAGGACGCGTTCTGGTTCCTCAGCGCAACCACAGCCAGGCCGACACCAGCCCTGGTCATGCCCGACTGTTTCAAGAACCACGGCAACTACATCATCAGCCTGGGCAATGTGGTGCGCTGGATGGCGCAGCAGGCCGAGGCGCTGGGCGTGGAGATCTTCGCCGGTTTCCCTGCTGCCGAGGTGTTGTATGACGCCGCCGGCGGGGTGCGCGGCGTGGCCACCGGCAACCTGGGCCTGGGCAAGGACGGGCAGCCGACCGACCATTTCCAGCTCGGCATGGAGTTGCGCGCCAAATACACGGTGTTCGCCGAGGGCTCGCGCGGCCAGCTCGGGCGCGAGGTCATCGCCCGCTACAAGCTCGACGCCGGATGCGACCCTCAGGGCTATGCCATCGGCATCAAGGAGTTGTGGGAGGTGACGCCCGAGCAGGCCAAGCCGGGCCGGGTGTTGCACACCGCTGGCTGGCCTCTGGACAGCACGACCTACGGCGGTTCGTTTCTTTATCACCTGCCCGACAATCAGGTGGCGGTGGGCCTGGTGGTGGGGCTGGACTCTCGCAACCCCTGGCTCAGTCCGTTCGAGGAATTCCAGCGCTTCAAACCCCACCCCGCCATCCGCCCGATTTTCGAGGGCGGCAAGCGCCTTGGCTATGGCGCCCGCGCGCTCACCGCGGGCGGCATTCTGGCCTTGCCCAGGTTCGTGTTTCCGGGCGGCTGCATGGTCGGTTGCGAGGCGGGTTTTCTCAATGCCTC
>DAIAZB010000466.1 GCA_027443745.1 Thiomonas sp.
AAATAGTTCTGTTTGCGCGCCTGTACCAGACGCGCGGCGGCATCGGCCGAGATGTTCAGCACTGCCGCCAGCACGGTGGCGCCAGCCGTGTTGGCGTTCACCGGCGTCGGCGTGGGCAGCAGGGTCACGTCGGGAAGCAGAGCCGGCAGCGCCTGGGCCACGGCGGGCGACAAGCGCGCCAGATCCTGCAATTGCTGCACCGGCAGCACGCTGGTTTGCGCGGCGTAGGCGCCGGGCGCTGGCTGCGATGCCGCACCGCCCGGCGCCGCAGCCGTCGTGGCCACCAGTGCAGTGGCCACGCCATTGGCCAGGGTTTGCGCCACGTCCTGGCTCACGCCGAGGGTGGCGCACAGGCGCTGCAGCACGGCCAAGGCGTTCGGGTCGATGCGCCCGCCGGGCGCCAGATCGGCCAGGTTGAAGCGGCTTTGCGCGTCGGTGATGTGGCCTTCCAGCCAGGCATCGGGGAGGCTGCCGACGCTTTGTCCGCGCGCAGCGAGAAACGTGGACAGGCGCGATTCGGCCAACGGCACGGCCCAGGGCTCGCTCAGGTCGTCGACGCTGGAGTTGCGTGCATCCTCGCGCAGGATGAGCCGTGCCCAGTCCACCGTGCCACGCAAGATCCAGCGTGCCTGGGTCGCCTGCTTGGCGGTCTGCTCGCGGCTGATGGCACCCCATTGCCGCCAGAACATGCCCGACACCATCACCGCGGCCAGCGCGGCAATCAGCAGCGCGGTGATCAGTGCCGCGCCACGGCCGCGCGCAGCGGACGGCATGGGCTGCGCCCTGCTTTTGCGCAGTTGCAGGCTCACTGCCGGTTCTCCAGCAGGAATTCGCGCATGATGGTGCCCTGCAGATCGGACGCGGCGCTTTGCAACGTGAGCCGCAAGGCGGCGGGGGTGCGCAGCGACGCGAACGCCGGATTGCTGTTGGCGGCGCTATTGGCCGAGGTGTAGGGGTTGGACCAGCTGCCGCTTTGCTGCAGGATGCCGATGCCGGCGTAGCGGTACACCAGCACGCGCATGTCGGTGATGTCGGGCAAGGCTTCGATGGCGGTGCCCTGCGCGCTTTGCATCGCCGCCAGCAGTGCGCCGCGCGAGGCGCTCGGGGTGCTGGCCCAGCGCATCCAGCGGCCGTCTCGCAGGCCCCAGCGCGCCACTTGCAGCCAACCTGCGTCGGGCGGCAGGTTGGCGCCGGGCCACGCGCGCATCTCTGCGCCCATCGACTGCGGAGCGCGGCGCACGATGAGCATGTCGCCATTGCCGGCTAGGCTCACCGCCGGCAGATCAGCGCCTTCGTCGGTGGCGGCGGCGAGGTCGTCGGCCATTTGACGCATGGCCAGCGACAGGCGTTCGGCCGCGTGCATGCGGGTGCGCGCGCTGTCGCGTCCCTGCGCCACGCTGTCCAGCCCGCGCCAGCCCAGGCCCGCCATCACCGCCATGATCAACGCGGCCACGAGCAGCTCGATGAGGGTGAAACCGGCGTGGCGGCGCAGGGCCGCGGGTGGCCTGGGGCGCATCACAAATTGCCGATGATGGTGACCACGTTCCACGCCGCCCAGCCGGAGGCGTCCAGCACCTGCACATCGACGCGGCGGAAGTTGGGGTTGGGCGTGGGCTGCACGTCCACGCTCAAGGTGAAGCTCGCGTTGGCCTCTGTGCAGCGGCTCTGGCTTTGGCCAGTGGGCAGGAAGATGCGGCTCAGGCGCAGGTCGACGAGGAAATTCTCGGCACATTGCTGCGCCAGAACCGCTTGGTGGTAGCGCTCCGCGTTGTCCTGCAATCCGCCGGACGCGCGCATCGCGGCAAGCAGGGCGATGGCCACCACGGCGAGCGCCACCAGCACTTCGAGCAGGGTGAAGCCGCGGGACGATGAGCACCGGGGACGCATTCGCAGCATGGCGGGTATCGCGGGTCAGCGCTGACTGCGCACGGCGAAAGGCGCCAATCCGTCGCTGGCGATGGTGACGACGCGACCATCGCCCCGCAGTGTGATCTGCAGCGGCGGCGAGACCGGCTCCGTGCCGAACACCAGCCAGTTGGGCGCGGCCCCGAGTCCGGCGGCGCCGCCGCTGGCCCGCACCGCGACCGGTCCGGCCTGCACCGTGGCTTGGATGCCGCGCGGCTGGTAGTTGGCGGCCAGGGCGGCCTCACCGCTCAGCCACTGCCAGCGCCGCGTCGTGAGTGGGGCATCGTCCAGTGGAACCCAGCCGCGGGGCGAGGGTTGCAGGAAGGCGTAGCCGGCAGGGCCCGGTGCCCAGGCCAGCGGCTCGCCACGCGCCGACGCCTGCTCGCGTGCGGCGTTCAGCAGGGCGGCCAGGCGATCGGCTTCGCGCTCCATGTTCTCTTGCCCGCTTTGTGGCAAGGCCATGGCGACGAGCCCGGTCAGCAAAGCCATCACCAGCAGGACGACGAGCAACTCCACCAAGGTGAACCCGCGCGATGCATGTGCCGGTGCGCGTGTTGCGGCACATGGCGCTGTGGCCCGATCCGTGGCCTTCAGCCTTTGCGCCAGCGCAGGGCCGCACGGCGTTGTCATGCAGGCCTCGCCGCCGTGCAGGCGCCGCAACCCTGCATGTCGTGCACGCGGCGCGCGGGCAGGCACGAACTGATCCCCCGGGCGCGGCGGCTGCTGCGGCTCAGCAGCCTGGGGGTTCACGCTACTGCCAACTGCCGATGTCGGCATTGGCGCCCTCGCCTCCGGGCTTGCCGTCAGCGCCGTAACTGAACACGTCGACCGCGCCTTTGACACCGGGGTTGAG
>DAIAZB010000467.1 GCA_027443745.1 Thiomonas sp.
GCCTGCAGGCTTCGGCCGGAGCCGAGGCTGTCGCCCAGGCGGGTGGAATACTCCGACACGCTCTGGCTGACGCTGGCCCAGAAGCGGCCGACGCTCTTGCTCAGACTGAGCTGCAGCCGGTTGCGTTGCCCGCCCACCAGCAGCGCGCCGGTTTCATCGGCCACGGCGTGACGTTGCAACTGCGCCTGCGCCTGCACCCCGTCGGGCAGGTTGAAGGCGGCGTCGAGCTGCAGTGGCGTGATGCTGCCCAGCGCGCTGTTGTGGCCGAGGCTGGCGCCCAGTTGCAGCGCACCGTCGTGCCATTGCAGGCCGGCCTGTGCATCGCGCCACTGGCCGGGCAGGCCGGTGATGATGTTGGCATCGCGGCTGGACAGGTGTTGCCGGCTCACGCCGAGTTGCAGCTTCAGGCGCGGGGTCAGGGTGAGGCTTTGCTGCAGGATCAGCCCATCGCGCTGCACGGCATCGGTCTGCTGGCTGGCGTAGCGCACGGTGCTGCGGTCGGCCAGTTCGAGGTGCTGCTGCGCGTTCTGTTGCGCCAGCGCCTGCAGCGTGGCGCTGCTGCGGCCTTGCGCCGCGGCCTGCTCCAAGGCCCGGTCGGCCAGGGCCAGGGCCTGCATCGGGTGGCCGGCAGCGCGCAGCGCCTCGGCGCGGTCGATCGCATCGAGCCGCTCGCCGGCACCTTGGTCGAGCAGCCGGCGCACCTGCTCGCGGTCGCCCTCTCGCAGCGCGATTTGCAGCGCCACCGATTGCCGGTCCGCCGCGCTGAGCACGGCGCGCGCCAGCCACCAGCGCGCAGGGGCCGTGGTGTCCAGCCGCAACAGCCAGTCGGCGATGGCGGCATCCACCTGCTGCTCGTGGCGCAGCCCCTCGTGTTGCGGTTCCTGAGACTGCCCTCGCCGGGCCGACGTGGGTGCAGTGCCCGTGCCACGGGGCCGCAGCCGTGCCCGCAGCATGGCAATGAGTTGTTGCTGCTGGCGCACCGACGTGCGGCCCGGAGCCAGACGCAACACGGCCAGCACCTGATCGAGCGATGGGGCCGCGCCCGCTTTGCTGCCTGCCGGCTTGAGTGGCGGCTGGCGCAGCAACTGCCAGGCCTGGTCGTCGACGACGCGGGCGCGGGCGTCGTCGCCGGCCTGGCGGAGCAGGTCGGCGGCATTCATCAGCCACAGCGGGTCGTGGCGCTTGAGCGGGTAGAGCTGGGCATTGAGCTGCAGCGCCAGCGGCAAATCCCCCAGCGCCTGGGCGGCGGCGGCCAGCACTTCCTGGCCGTCGGACCTGCCGCGAAGCCGGGGCGCGTAGCGCTCGAAAGCGCGGCGAAGTTCGCTGCGCCGGTTCATGTCGAGCAGCGTCCAGAGCAGGGCGATCTGATCGTCATGGTTGTTCGGGGCCAGGTGTACGGCGGTGCGCAAATCGGCGAGAGCCTCGTCGCGTCGCCCCAGCGCCTGCCAGACCTGCGCGCGCGCCGCATACACCTGCGCGTCGCGCCGCAGCGCCGCGCCCACTTCGCCCTGCATCACGGCATCCTGCCAACGCTGCAAACCACTCAGACTGGGCAGCTTGACCAGCGCCTGCAGCCATTGCAAGGCCAGCGCCTTGTGCGGCGCGGCCCGCCAGGCCGCAGGCAGCAACGCCAGAGCCGCCTGCGGGCCATGCAGGCGCTGGGTTAGGGCGATGAAGCGCTCCACCTGGTAGGGCTTCATGTGACGGCGCAGTTCCGGTGTCTCCCACAGTGTGGCGTATGCAGCCAGCGCCGGCGCGGATTGGCCGAGATCCCCGTCGAGGTCGGCCAGCAGTCCCTGCCGCGTGGCCTGCAGATTGTCCGGCCCCAAGGCCCGGCGAGATTGCTCCAGCACGTTGCGGGCTGCCTCGAACGCGCCGGTTTGCAACAGCGCCAGCGCGTAGTCGATGCTGGCGCGCAAATCCAGCGCCTTGAGCGTCAGGCCTTGGGCATAGACCGCCAGCGACGCCTGAGTTTCCCCCAGATTGCCCAGCAGCCAGGCCAGCGCGCCAAAGAGCTGCGGGTGCGCTGGTGCGGCCCGCCGCAGCACCGCCACCGCCTGCTGGGGATGTCCCTGGTTTTCCAGCGCCTGGGCGTATTGCAGCCAATCATCGGCCCGCATGCCACCCTGGCGCGCACGGGCCTTCCAATACGCGATCTGGCCGCTGGAGGACGCCAGCATCCCCGCCAGACGGCGCACATTGTTCAGGGCGTCGGCGGTGATGCGCTGGCGTAGCAGGGCCATCCATTGCCGCATGGCGGCGTCCGGCTGGCCGCTCCATTCGAGCACCTGGGCGCGTCGTTCTTCCCAGATGCGGCGCTGGCCGGGCACTTGTGCGGCGGGTGTAGTGCCGGGGCCGGTGAGTACGGCGTTGGCCAGGTGCAGGGCGCCGGCCAGATCGCCGTCGGCCAGCAGCAGACGCCAGGCCAGTTCCGCCTGAGCCGGGCTCAGGGCATGGCCGAGCTGGGCAGGGCTGCCATGCAGATCGACGGCCTGGCCCAGCCAGTGCAGCGCGCCACGCGCGTGGTCGGCGGCCAGCGCCAGTTGCACCAGGTTCCAGGCCAGGGTCGGGTCGGGCGGCAGCTTGCGGGCCTGCGCCGCAACTTCGGCATAAGCCCGCTTGGCATCGCCAGCAGCCAGCAGCACCTGCGCCGCCTGCAGCAGCAGGGCGCGTTGCTGGGCCTGAGCTCGGGCTGCCGGCAACGAGGCGAACAGCACTTGCGCCGCCAGCCGGTATTCGCCCAGCCCCAGCAACAGCCGTGCGGCATCTTGCGCGGCACTCGGCGGCAGCGGCGTGAAGTGCAAGGCCAGCGGCGCCAGTCGCCGCACGGTGGCGGGTTCGTCCAGCCCCTGCAGCAACAGCAGGGTGGCGCGCCAGTCGTTGAAGTTGGCGGGCGTGGTGCGACCGAGCAAACGGGCCAGCGCCCTGCGGGCCTGTTGCGCCAGCGCGGTGTCATGCCGGGCGCGGGCATCGAACCAGATGCGTTTCCAGATCAGCAGCCGCAGCGCGTCGGCCTTCGGTTCGGTGCCAAGAGGTTCCAACGCCGCCAGGGCCTGCTGCAGTTTGCCGATGCTGATGTAGCGCTGCGCCAGCAGCAGGCGCAGGTCGGCGTCACGGCCCTGCAGTCGCAACAGGTGCTGCAGATAGTCGATGGCCAGCCCCGTGTCCTGCGTGCTGCGCAGCAGTTGCATCAGCTCGCGCCCTGGCCACATCAACGTCAGGGTGGCGGCCCCCATCAGCGCCAGGCCGAGCAGGGTGCCGCGTGGAAACAGCCGGCTGCGCCCCGGGTCGTCGGGCGAGACCGAGATCTGCTGGCGCGGACCGGGCTTGCGTGGCATCAGGCCTGAGGCAGCAGGCGCAGTGCGAGGCCCGGTTTGGCGCTGCTGACACGGACCTGCCCGGCGTCGCGCTGCATCTGGGTGCCGGGCTCGGCCACGAGGCGCCAGCCGACCGGCAGCGCGAGACGGGCCTGGACCGGGACATGGCCGGCGAGTTGCAGCAGCCAGCCGCCGCCAGGCAGTGGCTCGAAGCGGCTGATGTCGGCGTTGGCGTCGATGAGATAAGGCAGCGCGGGCAACCCTGGCTGCGGCGCGGCCGAGGCCGCCGCCGCGCCCAGCACGGCCTGGTCGGCGCTGGCATGCAGGTAACGCATGCCGGCATGGCGGGTGTGGCCGGCCAGGTTCGTGCTGGTGCGCAGATCGGGCGCCGGGACGCTCTCGGGCTGGCGCCATTGGCGCAGACCGGGCTCGGCACGCAGGCGCCAGGCGCCGCCCAGCGTGCGGGCCACCGTGGCACGGCGCCAGGCCAGCACGCTTTGCGCATACTGCAGGCCGAAGATGGGATGGGTGGGCTGGCGCGTGGCCCAGTCCAGCACCTTGTGCAGGCTCACGGCACCGGCCTGTTTGGTGACGATGTATGGGTGGAAATACACGTCCAGCGCCTTGAGTCGCCGCGGGCTGTCGGTCATCTGGTAGGTCTCGATGACGCGCTCGAAGCCGAAGTAGGGTCCGGTCCAGTTGTGGGTGTAGGTTTCCTCGTTGGACAGCGCGGCGTACACCTGAAAGTCGCGCCCTTTGGGGATGCCCATGGGCCAGACGGCCGAGACAGTGGGTTTGCTGCGCGTGATGGTGGCGCCGCCGCCGTTGATGTTGTGCATGCCCACCGCGTAACTGAGCGCCACGGCCTTGTTCGGCGGGTTGCAGTCGCCGGGCCACAGCAGCATGTTGCAGGGCTTGCCCGGCGGGCACAGCTTGGTCTGGATGAACTCGCGCGCGCCGACGACCTCGGTCTCGGTGCTGAACGTGTAGTTCGGCACTGGCAGATAGTTGCCGTAAGGCAGCGCTTTGGTGACCTTGCCGAGGCCGTGGTCCGCGCTCGCCAGCACCCAGTCGAACGGGTGGCTCCAGGTGTGGCTGCCAGCCTCCACATGCGGCAGCGCGAACATGCGCCGCGCCTACAACTGGGCCTGGCTGGCGGTGGCCGGATACAGGCCCTCGTGGCTGATCTCGGCGATGATGACCGAGGCCAGCGTGGGCGTGCGGTACTTGTCCAGAAACTCAGTCACCAGCACCTCGCAGGCCAGCGGCGAGCCGGGCCGCTCGCAGGCGTTGACGAAGCCGTCGCCATCGAAATGCACGAAAAACGCCCGCCGCCCGGTGCGGGTGGTGATGTCGGGCATCGGTGCTTCGCTCACGCGCAGCGCGGCGCGGAAAAACGCGAAGGGCTCGATCGACCAGCGCGTGCCCGTGTCGCCCGGCAGGTTGAAGACGCCGAAGTTGCCCAGCGCATAGCCGCCCCAGGGCGTGATGGCCGCGCCGTCCATGCTCGCGTCGCCGCCGCTGCCACTGGCGCGCAGCCACACCTGGCTGCCGGCGCCGGCGTCGAGTTCCATGGTGTCTCCCGCTGTTACCAGCGGGATGATCTCGCCGTTGGGCGTGCCGGGTTGACGCTGCACGCGTATCGGCCCCGGCAGAGGGTCTGACCCCGGCCGCAAGCCGAACAGCGTCAGCACGGAGACATCGGTCTGGCCGAGGATGGCCACCGGCACCCTCTCGGCCTTGGCCTGGCGCAGCAGGGCGCGCGCGGCTTCGGGCACATCGCTGCGGTCGGACCACAGCACCACGCCGGCGTAACGCCCGGTCAAGGGCTCGGTGATGGTGGGTGCCCCCATGTAGCGGTATTCCGGCACCAGCCCGAGGTCTTCCAGCGGCATGGCGCCATAAAGGTGGGCGCTCTGGTTGAGCAGGTCGGGGCTGTCGCCCTGCGCGCTGGAATGCAGCAGCAGCACGCGGCGCGGCTGCAATTCCACCGCGCCCACGCCCAGGCTGTGCAGCGCCGGGTCGGCCACCCAGGGGATGAGGCCGGCGGCGGCGATCTGCTGCGCCGTCTGCCGTGCCAGCCCGCGCTGGCTGGCGGCCACGTAGTCGATGCCTATTCCCGCCAGCTTGTAGCGGGTGCGCAGATCGGCGAAGCGGTCGAGCAGCCACTGACGGTCTTGTGGCGGCACGACGACATGCTGTTTGCTGCTCGCGTCCCAGCCGCGATAGAGCGACTCGGCCGCCACCGCCAGCGTGGCGCCGGCGAGGCTGGCGTCCATCAGCTCGAAGCCACGGTTGGGCAGGAAACGGATGCCGGGAAACGCCGCCACCAAACCCTGCAGCGTGGCGCGCAACGCCGCGGCCTGATGCTGGCGCTCGGCGTCGGTCGTCGCCAGCAGTTGGTAGGAGTCGAGCGTGTCGAGAAAAAACGCGCGAAAACCTGCCTGCCACAAGGGCTGCACGATACGCTGTCGCAGGAATTGCGGCCAGCCGGGAGCGGTCTGATCGATCACCCGCGAGCCCCAGTCGGCGTTGTTGGCGGGCAGCCAGGCTTTCGGGATATCGGCGTAATACGGCCGGCTGGGTTGCACCTCGCCCACCGAGACATAGGCGATGGCCAGGGTCTGGGGCGCCAGGGTGCGCACCACATCAGGGTCTTGGGCCAATGCGTTTGCGGGTTCCAGCACGGCCCAATCGAAGGCGCGCAGATCGTCCAATGGAATCCGGCTGCCGTAGTAGAAGGCCACGGCGGGGACTGCAGCCGGTGGCGCAGCCTCAGCCTCAGCCTTCGGGGCCGCGGGGTTTGCCGCTGCGCTCAGCCCCATGCCCAGCAGCCCCACGCTTGCAGTGCGTGCCAGCAGACGGTCGAGTAACGGGTTTGGCGGCAGGATTTGAAGAAATTGGCGGCGTTTCATGGTGGGCAGGCCGGCGGGCATGGATCACCATCGGATTGTCCGGCACTTGCCCACCCGTGGCAGCCTGCAACCTCAAGTTTGCGGCTGAACATCGCGAATTCATTGCGTTTTGTGGTTTTTATTCGATACCCGAGCGTTGCAGCGCCGCCTCGATCTGGGCTTGCGTGCGGCGATACACGTCCGGATTCGGAGTTCCGATGCGCACGGCTTGTTCGATGGTGCCGCGCGCCGCGCGCAGATCGCCCGCGGCGAGCAGGGCCTGGGCCAGGTTGTTCAGCGGGTCGCCGTCGTCCGGCTTGGCGCGGGCAGCCTGGGCGAAGTGCATGGCGGCGCGGGCGTAGTCCTTGCGGGCATAGGCCAGATTGCCCAGGCCCATCATCGCGATCCAGGCCTTGGGCCAGCGCTGCACGGCGGCCTCGTAGGCCTGGCGTGCGGCCTCGGGCGCCACGCCTTCCAGGGGCGACACGGCGTGGAGATAATCGAACTCGGTCACGCCGGCTGGAAACTCTCCCGGCTTGAGCGCGACGAAAGCCCAGCGCCCGCCAGG
>DAIAZB010000468.1 GCA_027443745.1 Thiomonas sp.
TCCATGCACCCGCACAGTATTGGCGCAGCGAACCACGCGAGGCACGCGGCGTCTTCACCAACGCCCACATCGGCCAACGCTGAGCGCGGACCAGCAAACGTGCTTGAGCACGTTTGCGCGCCGCGCGAAGGGTCTGCCGGCTTGCAAGCCGGCAAGCTCCGAGCGATTGGATGGGTCGGACCAGCAAACGTGCTTGAGCACGTTTGCGCGCCGCGCGAAGGGTCTGCCGGCTTGCAAGCCGGCGACCTGCGAGCACAATCGCCACGACGGCGCATGCACCAGGGTTGCCCAGGCAGCCCGGACCCTGACCGCACCAATGCGGTGCTGGCAGATCCCGCTGGCCTGGCATGGGGCTTGCTGGTTGCCGGCATGGAGACTGCAAGCGGGGCGATGATGCGGGCCTATTCCGAGTGCAACGGCTTCGATGACCCGGACGCCGCGGATGCAGCCCGCCCGGCGTGGGCCCGGCTCGCGCGCTGGATGCGCGACACGGGACTGCCGGCGCTGACCGCCAAGCAGGACGAGGCGCGGCTGGCGTTCTACCGCGAGGGCATCACCTTCGCTGTGTACGGCGAGGGCGGCGGCACCGAACGCGCCATCCCCTTCGACATCATTCCCCGCATCATCACCGCGGCCGAGTGGGCGTATCTGCAGCGCGGGCTGGTGCAGCGGGTGCAGGCGCTGAACCTGTTCCTGGCCGACATCTACGGGCCGCAGCGCATCATCCGGGACAAGGTGGTGCCGGCCGAGGGCGTTCTTGACAACTCGCAGTACCGCGCCGGCATGAAGGGCGTGAAGGTGCCGCGCGGGGTGTACGGCGCCATTTGCGGCATCGACCTGGTGCGCACCGGCGAGCAGGAATTCCATGTGCTGGAAGACAACCTGCGCGTGCCCTCCGGTGTGAGCTACATGCTGGAGAACCGGCGCATCCTGTCGTGGCTGGCACCCGATCTGTTCGAACATCACCGCGTCGCGCCCATCGGCAACTACCCCGATCTGCTCGATCTCACCCTGCGCGAACTGGCGCCCAGCCACACCGACGACCCCACCGTGGTCGTGCTCACGCCCGGGCCGTTCAACAGCGCCTATTTCGAACATGCCTTCCTGGCGCAGAGCATCGGCGCCGAACTGGTGGAGGGGCAGGACCTGTTCGTCGACGACGGCTTCCTCTACATGAAGACCATCCGCGGCCCGCAGCGCGTGGACGTGATCTACCGCCGCATCGACGACGACTTCCTCGACCCGCGCGCCTTCCGCGCCGACTCCATGCTCGGCGTGCCGGGGCTGTTCGAGGCCATCCGCGCCGGCAACGTGGCCCTGGCCAACGCCGTGGGCACGGGCGTGGCCGACGACAAATCGGTCTACCCCTATGTGCCGGCCATGATCCGCTACTACCTGGACGAGGACGCCATCCTGCCCAACGTGCCCACCTACACCCTGAGCGACCCGAAGCAATGCGCCCATGTGCTGGCCAACCTGGCGGAGCTGGTGGTGAAGGAGGCGCAAGGCGCGGGCGGTTACGGCATGCTCATCGGCCCCAAGGCCAGCCAGAAGGAGCGTGAGGCCTTCGCCGATCGCATCCGCGCCAACCCGGACAAATACATTGCCCAGCCCACGCTGGCGCTGTCCACCTGCCCCACGCTGGTGGACGAAGGCGTGGCGCCGCGCCATGTGGACCTGCGTCCCTATGTGCTGCAGGGCTCCAGCATCCGCATGGTGCCCGGAGGCCTCACCCGCGTGGCCCTGGTGGACGGCTCGCTCGTGGTCAACAGCAGCCAGGGCGGTGGCACCAAGGACACCTGGGTTCTGCAGGATTGAGCGGGCGTGCCCAAACCGCATGAGCCCTGGCAAAACGTTGGAATGGTTTGAACTGAATGCAGGAGAGCCTCATGCTGTGCCGCACTGCTTCCGATCTGTTCTGGATGGGGCGCTCCGCCGAGCGCGCCGAATCCATGGCGCGCATGCTCGATCTGGCTCGCCGCC
>DAIAZB010000469.1 GCA_027443745.1 Thiomonas sp.
ACACCGCGAAGCCGCAGACGGCGAGGAGGTGGATCCAGAGCGAGTCGGGGACGGGCGCGCCAAGCGCCTGCGCTCCGCGCGCCGCCAGGCCGCCGGCCAGGCCCGCATAGCCGAGATACAAAATCCACAGCAGCGGCTGGCGCAGCACGCGCCAGGGTTTCCAGCGCAACAGATGGGTCAGCATGATGCCTGCCGCGCCGAGCAGCGCCAGGCCCTCGGCCACGGGCCAGCGGCCCAGCATCTGCAAGCCCGCGGCCAGCACCAGCAGCGCGAGGTTGACCACGCCGCTGCCCGCGGTGGCGTTCAATTGCAGCCCCGGCACGGCGCGCGTGGCGAAGAACGGAATCACGCGGCGGCCGATCAGCGCGGCGACCACGGCCATCAGCAGCAGACCGGCATGCAGAGCCCGCCAGAGTGCGGGGAACGCCGCGTCCTGCGCGGCCCACAGGAAGGCCGCGTCGGTCGCCCCCAGGCCGAGCAGCAGCAGGGGCACGCCGAGGTTGCGCCGGTTGCGCGTCTGCAGGATGGGCCGAGCGCAGGCCACGGCGGCGACAGCGAAAAACGCCACGTCGAGCACGGCCGCGGGCTTGAACCACGGGCCGCCCGCAAGCAGGCCTGCGCGCGCCAGCAGCCAGGCCAGGCACAAGCCGGCAAGCGGCCAGCCGCGCAGCGTCGGCCGGCCCGTCCAGTTGGGCACGGCGGTGAGGAGGAAGCCGACTGCGATGCTCGCCACGAAGCCCCACAGCATCTCGTGCGCGTGCCAGAGCACGCCCGCCAGAGGACCCTGCGCCACGCCGGGGGCAAAGACCCAGATCGCCACGACGAGCCCGGCCCAGGCCATGCCCAGGGCGTACAACGGGCGAAAACCCAGTTCGAATGTGGCGGCGAAGGACGGCGCGTAACGCGCAGTCCTTGCAGGTTCCTCGATGTGCAGGAGTTCAGCCGGCATGTTGCGTCTCCTCCAGTTCATGCGCCAGGTTCTGCGGGCGATTGGCCGTTTGCCAGCCCAGCCACAAGCTTTGCGCGATGTGCCTGGCCAACTCGTCAGCCCGGGCCTTCATCGCCGGTTCGCAGACCGCCTGGGTGGTGGCCTCGAACAGCCGCAGCCAACGCGCGAACAAAGCGGGATCGAGTTCCGGCAAGGCCTGGTGGACCTGCATCGGCGCACCGCTGTAGCGTCCCGAGCCGAGCAGGATGGAAGTCCAGAAATCCACCATCCTGGCTAAATGCGTAGTCCAGTCAGCGATGTGGGCATCGAAGACGGGGGCGAGCCGATCGTCCTGTCGCACGCTGGTGTAGAAGGCGTGCACCATGCGTGTGATGACATCACCATTGCACTGTGCGGGGTCGAGCTTCATGGGTCGTGTCCTGGGTCCACCATGCGGGGGCGGATTTATTGATTCATTTTTTATGAATCATATATCCCACGACACGCTTCGGCAAACCCTGCGTGCCGCCGCGGGATCGGACCTATGCGACCGGTACCGTGTGCCGCGCCCTGCGCCTCGGCGTTGGAAGCGCAACCGTCTGCGTGGCGATTTGTGCATCGCCCCCCGAGGCCAGATCCGCGAGAGTCATGCTGTCGAGCGCCTGAAAAAAAGCATCGAGCGCCGCGCGCAGGCCGCGGGCAAGCTGGCAATGCGGCGTGAGCACGCAGGCGTCGGTACGGCGGTCGAAGCACTCCACCAGGCGGAAATCTTCCTCGGTGCCGCGCAACACCTCGCCGATGCGGATGGACACCGCCTCGCGCGCCAGGCGCAAACCGCCGGTACGGCCGCGCACGGATTGCAGATAACCGTTGCCCGCCAGATGCACCACCACCTTGGTGAGATGGCTGCGCGAGATGCGATGGAAATCGGCCAGTTCGGTGATGGTGACGAGGCGCTCGGGATGCTCGGCCGCGTACATCAGCACACGCAAGGCGTAGTCGGAAAACTGGGTCAGGCGCATGGTGTGGCTTGAAGACGGAGCGGAAAGAGCGTCGAATGCAGGATTGTCCATCGAAGCGCTGGCGGCTCGCAACGCCGCACCCGCGCCCTACACCCGCTCCCATCGCCCATGACCATCTCCACAGCCCCAAGCCAGCAATTCGCGAGCGACAACCTCGCCGGCATCTGTCCTGAAGCCCTGCAATCCCTGCTCGATGCCAACGCCAGCGGCCACCAGCCGGCCTATGGCGACGACATCTGGACGCAAAAGTCCACCGACATGCTGCGCGAGTTGTTCCAGACCGATTGCGACGTGTACTACGTGTTCAATGGCACCGCGGCCAATTCGCTGGCGCTGGCATCGATGTGCCAGAGCTACCACAG